>JAPLJE010000425.1 GCA_026388755.1 Deltaproteobacteria bacterium
CCGATGCCGGAAACCATGACGATGTCGCTCTTTTTGAGCCACAGATTTTCGATGGCCCGCAGCATGGCGTTCAGCACCACGCCGTGTCCGCATCCCGGGCACCACATATGGGGAAAGAATCTCTCCCGGATGTAATCTTTGATCGCCATTATATTCCCCTTCCCTGAATGAGCCGCAGAACATTTCGAATGTCCGTGGGATTGATAAAGACCCCGTCCATCCGGTTGGCCAGAAACACCCGCTCCGGCCGGTCCACGGCCAGCTTGACCTGCTCAAGCACCTGACCCATGTTCATCTCCACCACCACGATCGTCTGAGCCCGCCGGCATCTTTCCCGGACGATGTGAGCGGGAAAGGGCCACAGGGTCTGAAGCTCTAAAAGCCCCAGCCGCTCTCCGCGTTTTCTGCCGTTCTCCACCACGTGTAGGCTGGATCTGGCAGAAGACCCGTAAGAAATCAGAATGCAGTCCGCATCCTCCAGGTAATACTCCCGGGTCCTTGCGATCTCGGCCGCATTGTTTTGGATCTTATCGATCAGATGCCGCATCAGCCCGTGAACCACCTGGGGATTGCCCGATGGAAATCCCCACATGTCATGCGCCAGACCGGTCACGTTGTAACGGTGAACCCCCCCGAAATCCGACATGGGCAGCCGGCCGTCCTCGCGGGGAAGGTAAGGGTGATAGTCCACCCCGCTCTTTACGGCCGTTCGAAGCCGCTCCACCAGTGCCATTTCACCTTTTTCCGGAATCACCAATCGCTCCCGCATGTGCCCCACGACTTCATCAAAGAGAAGAATGACCGGCGTGCGATAGGTTTCGGCCAGGTTAAAGGCATCCACGGTTATGGCAAACACGTCCTGATGGTTGGATGCGGTCAGGGTGATGATGGCATGGTCCCCATGTGTGCCCCATCTGGCCTGATTCACATCCCCCTGGCTGACATGGGTGGGAAGTCCGGTGGACGGGCCCCCCCGCTGCACGTTTACGATCACCGAGGGGATCTCCGCCATGACGGCATAGCCAAGCGCCTCCTGCATCAGGGAAAAACCGGGACCGCTGGTTGCGGTCATGACCTTGTTGCCGGTAAGGGATGCACCGATAATGGCGCAGATGGAGGCAATCTCATCTTCCATCTGAATGAATTTTCCGCCGATTCTCGGCAGCCGGGAGGATAGAAGCTCTGCGATCTCCGTGGAAGGGGTAATGGGGTAGCCGGCAAAAAAATTCAGTCCCGCATAGAGGGCGGCTTCCACGCAAACCTCGTTGCCTTGAATAAATTTGATGGTTTTGCTCATGGTTTCGCCCTATTCCTCGGTAAGAATTTCGATGGCCAGATCCGGACACCTGAGTTCGCAGAGTTTGCAGCAGATACAGTCCTCTGGCCGAGTCGCTACCGCCTTTTCCCGGCCATCCAGCTCCAGAACCTTTTTGGGGCAGAATTCCACACAGATCCCGCATCCCTTGCACCAGTCCCGGTTAATGACGTGCTGTTTTAATTTGGGGTTTCCCATTCATTCGTCCTTTGTCATGACAAATATCAATTTGCACTCCCTGTCTTCGAGAAAAGGGGCTGTCGATCCGTTATTTGTCTGAACCCTTCCGCAATGCGGTCAAAGTTGTTATTTGGATTGTAAAGAGTAGTAATATTTACCAATGAAGTCAATAAAAAGGAGATTCACGATGGTTGATTTTGCCGTTGACCTCCGTGGCCACCTCAGGGTACAAGGCTTTAGAAAAACAGCAACTATCGGGTATCGACGGACTGAAAAAATTGGCGATACCCGGCAACCCAGCAGGTGATTATGTTGAATCGAATGATGAAAATGACCCTTGCCTATGGCTTGATTCTGGTAACGGTCTTTGCTTTCTGGTATGCCGTCGGCCATCCGCGCCTGGTAAGGGAACCGGCCCTGAGCACCGATCATAAAC
>JAPLJE010000408.1 GCA_026388755.1 Deltaproteobacteria bacterium
CTGAACGAGGCGTAAAACGTGGCCACTTCATAAATCTTGGTGGTGGGAACCTCGATCACCTGGGACAAATATTGCACGGCAGCTTCAGGTAAAAAGCGGTACACCTGTTGAATTGCCTGCATCATCATGATCATGGCTTCCTTGTTTCCGCCATAATCGTCGCGAATGATTTTATCCAGAAGACTGTAATCGATTTCGATTTCCCTGCACTCTATCTCCTGGCACGCACACGCTGTCCCCGACATTCATGCCTCCTTAGGCTGGAAGGTATTCAAACATATTGATTGCCCTTCATTCTGTGCAAAAGGGCATGGGTTGGCAAAGCAACTATTCTGAATCCGCGTCGCTGCCGCTCAGCTCCTTAAAGCTCAGGCACCCGGTTGTGCAAACCGTTACGCAGGCCGGCTTAAGGCCCTGATCCACACGATCCTTACAATAATCGCATTTGACGACCCCTGATCCACACGATCCTTGCAATAATCGCATTTGACGACTTTCTGAGATTCGGGATTCCACTGAACCGCTCCCCAGGGACATGCCACCATACAGGACTTGCATCCAATACAGCGATCAAAATCCACATAAACAATCCCGTCGGATTCACGCTTTTTCATGGCAGCAGTCGGGCAAGCGGCGACACAGGCCGGGTTTTCGCAGTGAAAACAGGACATGTAAACGTAGGCTTCGCGGGGAATACCACTCAGTTTTCGTTTGCCCAGCACGACAATTTCACACAGCCGGGGGCCTTCTGCGAGCTGCTTGTTCTGCAGACAATAGACCTCACAGCTCAGACAACCGATACATCGTTCTTTATCTTGGATAATGGAGTATTGACTCTTCATGGGATCCTTCCGGGTATGCCTTTTGCTTAATGTTAGCAGTCCGAAATCGTGATAATGAATAAAACCTGTGTTATGTGGAATTGCCGTCAACGAGTTGATCAAATGGCAACACCGCATACAGCGACTGTCTATTTTTTTCTTTTAACAGTGGATGAAAACCGAGATCATCGGGAAGAAGAAGTGGCTTCAAGTTGGGATGGTTTTCGAAAACGACACCAAAAAAATCGAAGCATTCCCGCTCGTGCCAGTCCGCGCCACTGAAAACAGAAACAATGGACGGAACTGACGGCACATCATGGGATGTCAGCACCCGAACGGTCAACCGTTCGGACCGGTCATACCGATCGAAATGATACACCACAAGAATTCCCTCCTGAACATCGACACCTGAAACATCTTCAAGAAAATAGCCATTTTCAAAAAGAAGGGCCGCAGCATTCAGCAGATGTGATTTTTCGATAAATATCCCTGCATAAAACCCGGTTTTTGCATAATCGGAAACTGCTTTTCCCCGGGCTTCGAAGCCGGACAGGAATTCAGGAATTGAGCGAATCGTAAGTTGCGTTTTCATATACGATAATGTTCTTTGGGTTCTGGCCACCAGCGCCGGCCAGTCAGTTTCTTTTGAAGCTCGAACAAGCCTTCCAGCAACCCCTCTGGTCTGGGCGGGCAGCCCGGTACATAGACATCCACGGGGATCAAACGATCCACTCCTTCAATGATGCCGTACTGCCCTTCAAAGCTGAACGGACCGCCGGATATGGCGCAATTGCCAAGCGCCATGACCCATTTGGGTGCCGGCATCTGCTCATACAGCCGGACAACAGCGGGCGCCATCTTCTTTGAAACCGTCCCCGCAACGATCATCAGATCCGACTGCCTGGGGGACGGGCGGAATACCTCAACCTACACAGATCCATGATCTGCTGAACGGGTTGAATCTGAATCAGCGGCGGATCCGTTCCCGTATCCGTCGCTGCCTGTTTTAGAAGGAAATCCTTCTTGGCCATGTAAACACTCCTTTGCGCCAGAAATATACCACCGCAAGCCCAAGAATACCCAAAAAGACGGCCAGCTCCCAAAACAGGGTCCAGCCAGGGCTGTTTGCATAAACAACCGATACCGGAAACAGATACAGGACATCCACATCAAAGGCAAGAAACAGCAGCGCATAAAAATAATAATTGATGCCGAAATTCACACGCGCTGACCCCAAGGGGTTTATTCCGCATTCATAGGGAAGGGATAAGTCTTTGGCTTTGCTTTTCGGGGATAAAAACAACGAGAGGACGACCGGAAGGCCGCCGAATGCCAGTCCGGCAAACAAAAACAAGATGATTGCGAAGTTCAACCAGTCAAACTGCATGAGATTTTCACCCTTGTTTGGATTGGTAGAAAGTTCCTGAAAAACAAACTGTGTCCGTTTACACTGATGACGTTTATCCTGTCAAGTACAAATGAATAATATTTACATTTTTATAACACATCATACTTAACAATGAATATAAATAAATAGTTACATATAATTACAAATTAAAATCATCTTATGGCCGCCTCATATTATCCATCGAGAACCCTGATTCATATCCACTGGAAGCCCGTCTGCATGGACCATCAACCGGGTTGTTTCTTTTTCACCGACACGAAGTGCTCCTGAAACGCCAGCCCGCCGCCGGCCGGGTCCCACTGGCCCAATCCGCCGCTCATCAGTGAAATGTCCGAAACCCCCTTGCCGCAGGCCCTGGATTCTGCCGGAATGCTTCGGCCAAA
>JAPLJE010000445.1 GCA_026388755.1 Deltaproteobacteria bacterium
ATGAAGCATGTAAAGCAGTTCCTGAGTCCGACCGTATGCAAAGGCCGGAATCAGGACCGTGCCACCCCGACTATAAGTTTCATGAATGATATTTTTCAGCTTGGGTTTCAGATCATCCATGGGATCATGGAAACGGTTTCCATAAGTGCTTTCCATGATCAGTAGATCCACATTCCGGTCTGCTTCATCAAAATTCAGCGTGGGGTCATTGAGAATGGGACTGTCAAAGCGCCCGATATCGCCGGTATACAACACATTAACAGATCGTCCGTTTTCCTTTGCACGGATGGAGGTGATGGAAGATCCCAGGATATGCCCGGCGTCGTAAAACGAACAGGACATCTCATTTCCAATGGAAATCGACTGATTGTAGGGGTATCCGTCAAAAAAGGCCAGGGCCTGTTCAACATCTTCGGTGGTGTAGATGGGAGTGATTTTCTCCAAACGGTATTTGTCCAGAAAATTATTGATCACATCGACATTGAGCTCATGCTGATCTTTTTTGAGAAGGCTCTGGATTTTTTTGGCTTCGGACTTGGACACGCTCTGGGTTCCGTGAGATGTTTTCATCTGATACAGCAGCCCCCGAACGGTTTTATAGTTCAGGTACCTGGCATCCGATTCATGGATGTGCGCGCTGTCCAGAAGAAGGTATTCACAGGCGTCCGCCGTGGCACGGGTACAGATGATGCGGCCATGAAATTGACCCTGGGTCAGCAGCGGAATCCGGCCTGAATGATCGATGTGGGCATGGGAAAGCACCATATTTGTAATAAGCTTCGGGCTGAATGGAAGGGTTTTGTTTCGAAGCTCGCTTTCTTTCCGCCTGCCCTGAAACATCCCGCAATCCAGAAGAATCCGGTCATTGCCGCAGGTCAGCAGATGCATGGAGCCGGTGACTTCTCTGACTCCGCCGTAAAAAGTGATGTTCATGGATGACTCCGTTATTTGGGTTGATGTTTGATTGGGCCTGCGGCAACCAGATACAGCAAGGCGGATAAATGATTTAACCCCAGCAATACCGTGGCATCCTGATCATAAAACGCCCCGATTCCGCAACACCCCAGCCCCAGGGCAGTGGCCCCCAGATAAATCCGGTGGGCCAGACGGCCGGCCGAAATCATGGCGTACCGATAGGCGCGCGGCCCCCACAAGGTTTCGATGGCGGAAAGCGGCGCCACAAAAAAGAATTGAAGTGCAGCGGATTCCATCCATTGCTGATTCAGGGCGATTTGCGACATATTTGCAGAAAACTCGCCCGGCCGAACCTGCCCTATGGCATGGGCATGGGGATCGATCCAGTACTGCCCGGAGTCAAGGCCCTCGCAGGAACCGACAATCATACCTGAAGCAACGTAATGAAAGGGCTGAAAATCCTCATCATCAGGCATCCAGATCGTCTGCATCAGGGCTTGAAACTCCTGGCGGCTAAGGAATCGGGAAACAAAATTCCGGCGGGAACGCCGGGTCATTACCACCTGTGAAAAATTCATCTTTTCCTGGAAAGGGTCCTCAAAATGAATTGGCTGCCATTGTTGCGGCCGGACGCCGCATTCCAGGATCATATCGCATTGCCGGTCTTTGGCCCCGACAACTCGGGACGAGGCCTCGTGGATGCGCTGAACCGCCACCGGAATTTCTTCTCTGGGCGATACCCGGCTGGCAGCGGCATGAGAAAGGGTGATCCTGCCAGGAATTCTGATGATAGCCAGACAGGCTTCACGCCCGCTGTCCACCCCCAAAAGGTTATTCACGACCGAATCATCAAAATCATATGTCACATGACAGGGCAGATCCAGTGCCTTGATGGTCAGCACCAGAGACTCTACAAGATGACCGGAATCCAGAAGAAGATACCGGTAGGCGCGGTCCCGATATTTCCAGATGCTGCGATAAAAAATAACGGAGATATAGAAGGTGATCGCAGAAGAAAAGGTTTGCCGAGGCTCGCCTGCACCCGGCGGGTCCGTATGGACGCCGGTGCGAAGTCGACCCAGATCCCGGCGGTGAATTGCATGGTGATAGAGGCCGTCCTCCAGACCCGAAACAGACTGGGTGGCCAGATAGAGCTCGCATGGATACAGCGCGCCCGCCGAGGGAACGCTACGGTAATAGAAGTCATCTCCGGAAGATTGGCGCCGGGCCGTGATACCGTATCCCAGAAACAGCATGCGGCTGAGATCCTGCAAGGAAACGCCCCCCG
>JAPLJE010000766.1 GCA_026388755.1 Deltaproteobacteria bacterium
CCGGCAGCAGCACGGAAAACAGGGTGATGATGGTCAAAAGCTCCGATATGCTCATGAACCAGGCATCGTTCTGATTGGGATTGAACCATACCCGGTGATCGTCCTGAATGACTGGCCCTGTTGCTACACTTCCCCCTGCGGCGCCAAGCTTTTTCATGGCGATTTCCAGTCCATACTTTCCGGTTATCTGCTGGGCATAGCTGGAAGCCAGAAAACCGAGAACCGAATTGGTCGTGTCGATCTGGATCTGAACCGTGGCAGGCTCATTGGAGATCAGAGATTTTTCAAAAGACGGCCCAATATCGATCACGGCCATGGCATCGCCCTGATCCAGAAGATCCATGGCATGCCGGGGATGGGTTGCTTCTTCTGCCGATATCCTGAAATTCGGGGGCATAAACCGGGATAACAGCTCCCTGGAGGATGCGCTTTTGTCATGATCCATGACACCCAGGGCCGCTTCGCGAAGTTGCAGGCTGACACCTGCACCGGCCAGATAAATGTCGGCTGTAAACGCATACGCAATGAATACAAGCAAAACAACATCCCGAAGAAGCTGTAGAAATTCCTTGACGGTCATCACATGAATCCGCCGCAACCAGTTCAGTATTTCAACCGGGGATTCTCTCTTCATGATGACGTCCTTTTTCTGAACATCAGGTAACCCAGAAGCATCAGGGCCGCGGCATAGCCGGCCAGAACCAGAATATCCTGCCAGAAGTAGGCGATGCCGATCCCTTTCAAGAAACAGGCCGTCACGATATTGGTGTAGTACATGGCCGGAAGCAGATGCGCCACGACCTGGGCTGTTTTTTCCAGGGAAAACACCGGAATCAGAACTCCGGAATAAAGCACCGCGGGAACCAGGGTAATGATGGAAGTGACAATCATGGCAGCGGTCTGGGTGCGGACAAAAACAGAAGCCACCAGGCCGATACCGGTCGTGCAGCAGACATAAACCAGGGTTGATGCGAAGAAAACAAGGACACTTCCCTTGAACGGCGCCCCGAAAAGTCCCGTGGCCAAAAGAAAGAGGATCAGGGCATTGACCAGTGAAATGGCCAGATACGGAAAGAGTTTGCCGATCAGAAATTCCGCCCGGCTGACCGTGGAGACATAAATGTTGTAGATCGATCCGCTCTCCTTTTCCCGGACAACACCCAATGCGGTTAAAAACGGCGGAGAAATCATGAGGATCAGCATGATCAGCTTGGGTGCCAGAGACCAGATGCTTTTTAAACTCTGATTATACATATAGCGGGTCTCCAGAATAACGGGATGCAACAGTTCATGGGCTTTTTGTATGGAAATTCCCTTTGCCCGTGACAAATGATCTGCCATTAAATCCATGTTTACGGCCGAATTGATGGCAATGATATAGCCTTTTGTGGTCTGGGCGCGAAACGGAAACGTCCCGTCGATGAGTGTCTGCACGGCCGATGGCCTTCCGGCCAGCAGATTCTTTTCAAAATCCGGCGGAATGATGATGGCGGCCCGCACCCGGTTGTCGGTCAGAAGCACCCGCAGATCGCGTTCATCAGCGGTGTATCCCTTAAAATCGAAGTACCGTGAGCCGATGAACCGATACGCATAGTCCCTGCTCATGGCCGACCGGTCATCATCCACGATGGTCAGGGGAATATTCTCCACATCCAGGGAAAGGCCGTATCCCAACAGAATCATCATGGCCACGGGCACGATGAAGGCCAAAGAAAAAAAGACTTTGTCCCGGACGATTTCACGCCATTCCTTTTGTGCGACGGCGCTGATTCTGCGTATATTCATGGGGCATATCCCATATTGGGTGTGGACCGGCTAACCATTTTTCTTCCTCTTTCAAGCGACAGAACCCGATACACAAACACATCCTCCATGGACAGCTTTCTGGGAATCACGGACGTCAATTTTACGTTGCCGGCAGCCAGGACAGATGCCAGCCTTCTTTTGGCGGCTTCTCTGTCCCGTGTCAGGAAGTGAATTTTGTTGCCGAAAAGCGCCACGCCCTCGCCTGCTACGCTTCCAGTTCCACGTCTTGTTTCATTTTTTCGGGAGTGGCATCCGCCACGATGCGACCGGCGAACATCAGGGCGAGGTGATCACAGTGTTCGGCCTCGCTCATATAATGGGTCGTCACCAGAATGGCCACGTTTTCCTCCCGTGAAAGCCGGTGGAAGGTTTCCCACAATCGTCGTCTGCCCAGAGGATCGACACCGGATGTGGGTTCATCCAGAAACAGAACTCCCGGCCGATGCACCAGTGCACACCCCAGCGCAAGCCGCTGGCGAAGGCCCATCGGCAGGCTTCCGGTCAGCCGCTTCTCATAGCCGTTCAGTTCGGCCATATCCAGAACCCATTCCGTCCTCATTTTTTCGGTTTTTCGATTGAGACCGTAAATTCCGGCATAGAGTCGAATGTTTTCTATTACGGACAGATCCGTGTAAAGAGAAAAGGCCTGTGACATATAACCAATGCGCTCCTTGATTTCTCTGCCTGCCTGACGCATATCGGCTCCGGCCACCTGGCCATCCCCGGATGTCGGTTGCAGAATACCGGTCAGCATTTTGATGACCGTGGTCTTGCCTGCGCCATTTGCTCCCAGAAGTCCGAAAATCTCACCGTATGGCACATGAAAACTAACCTGGTCAACCGCTCTGAAGTTACCGAAGTCACGAATCAGGCCGGTTGCCGAAATGGCGGTTTGGCTGCCTGTTCTGTTTTCAACATGCGGTTCGGGGTCTGAGCCAGCCGTCGGCGCTATTTGATTGATAACAGGTTGCCCGGGCCGGATCGATGCATCAGTCGTTTCTTTTCCAATCAACTGAAGAAATACATCCTCGAGATCGGGATCATCGCAATACCACTCCAGAATTCGAACCTCTTTCAGGTTCTCTTTCAGGACATTGCCGGCGGTTTGAGGCGATTCACCCGCCAGGAAAACCTTGAACCAGTTTCCCAGGACCTGCACCTGGCCGAACCGGTTTTTCAACAGGGAAAAAGCTTTGTCTTCGGGTTCGGACCGAATCGAGACGATGACGCCGGGCGTCAGGGCCGTAATTTCTGAGGGTGTGCCGCTGGCCAGAATCCGGCCTTCATGCATGAGGGAAATCCGGTGAAAGCGGGACGCCTCTTCCATGTAGGCGGTTGAGACCAGTGCGGTCATGCCTCTTTCCCATAGAAGACTGGCCAGGATGGCCCAGAAATCCCGTCTGGAAACCGGATCCACACCGGTTGTCGGTTCGTCCAGAATGATCAGATCGGGTTCATGGATGAGACTGCAGATCAGACCCAGCTTCTGCTTCATTCCGCCGGACAGGTTTTTCATCGGCCGGTTTTTGAATGCATCCAGCCGGGTCATGGTCAGCAGACGATTTTTTCGAATGTTCAGATCGTTTTCCGAAACCAACCGAAGACGGGCAAAAAAATCGATATTTTCTTCGACGGAAAGCTCCGGATACAGGTTCAGTCCCAGCCCCTGCGGCATGAAGCCAATGCCGGCCTTGATGGCTTCAGCCTCTTTTTCCGTTCGGACGGGTAAGCCAAAAACCTCAACCAGGCCGGAATCATAGGTCAGAACGCCGGCCAGAGCTTTCATGAGGGTACTTTTACCCGCACCGTCAGGACCGATCAGCCCGTACATTTCTCCGGGCTTTACCATCAGATCGACTTCCCTTACGGCAACCGTCTTGCCGTAAGCTTTTTTAAAGCAAACGGGTTTGACCCAATTGATTCCGTCTTTCCATCGAATGACCGCATCCGCCGGTAGTCCGGGTGTCAGCCGATGCTCCGGATTGCCGGAGAGCGATATTTTGATTGCATACACCAGTTTGACCCGCTGATCCGGCGTTGGTACCTCTTTGGGCGTGAATTCGGCTTTTGATGCAATATAGGTTAGAACGCCTTCAAAGGGTGTGTCCGGCAGGGCGTCGATATAAATACGGGCATTCAGATTCAGTTTAAGTTTGCCGATTTCTTTTTCCGGAACATAAACCTTGAGAAAGAGCTGATCCAGATTGACCATTGAAAATAGCGGTGAACCCGGGGCCACGACTTCTCCCGAATTGATGATTTTGGTTGTGATGACGCCATCGATCGGCGCCCGGACAGTCAAATCCGCCAGAATGCTTTCTACTTCCGAAAGGGCTGCCCTGACCTGATCCGCATGTGCCGCCACGGCCATTAATTCGTCTTCCTTTGCCTTGAGTCGCGATTGCCCCAGGTGCGCTTCTTCAAGCAGCTTTTCAGCCTGAGTCAAGCCGCTTTTCGCACTTTCAAGATCGCTTTTCGCTGATTCAAATGCAAGGTCCATCTGCTCGCTTTTCTGCCGTCCGACAGAACCTTCTTCGGCAAGACGCCTGAAACGAACCGCATCCTTTGCATATTGGGTTTCTGCAGCGGCAGTCTTTGAAAGAACCGCCAGTGAATGCGCTCGTCCGGCTTTGGCTTTATCAATTGCAATCGGCACTTCCTTTTTCATCAGTCCGTATGCGGTTTCTGCTGCTTTCAATCTGGCGTTTGCCGCTTCGAGCGCAAAAGTGGCCTGGTTGACCTTTTCGCGAATCTGGATGTCATCGAGCTGGGCAAGAATCTGACCGGATTTCACCGAATCCCCTTCCTGAGCCAGGATTTTTGTGATTCTCCCCGAAATTTTGGTGGCGACCACATGAGTTTCCCCTTCGATGCGTCCATTTGCCTGAATCAGCCCTTCCGGAAGTGCCGGTTTGATAACCATTTTGCTGAATACCATATAACATCCGGCTGCGACGATCAGAATCACCACAACGGTCAGCATTTTTTTGATGAACGGCTTTTCGTTCATGGACAGTCTCCTCGGGTTGTTTGGGGGCTCATGCCCGACACTCTACAGAATGCCGACGGCTCTTCTCAAGCGGATATCTGCCAGGATTGCATCATATACCGCATGGGTGTAATTGGTCTGGCTTTTGATCCGAAGTGTTTCGGCATCCAGAACTTCGGTGTTATTCCCTAGTTCCTGGGCATATCGGTTTTTGGTGACATTCAGGTTTTCTTCGGCCTGATTCAGCGCCTGTTCGGAAACGCCGATCCGTTTGGCGGTTTCCTGAGTGTCGAGCCATGCCTGCCGGACCTGAAGTTCAATCAGCGATTCAGCTTCTCTTTTTTGATTTTCGACAGACAATTGTTTTCTTTCTTCTGCTCTTGCCTTATGCCGGATGACACCGCCGTCGAAAATATCCCATCGAAGCAACAATCCCGCTTCCCAGATATTATTGTCGACAAGAATCATTTGATCGTAATGA
>JAPLJE010000809.1 GCA_026388755.1 Deltaproteobacteria bacterium
GGCACCCAGCAACCCGTGCGGATAGATGGCGTCAGCAAGTGCCGCGACAGCCGGGGAACCGGCTACGAAGGCCTGCCGATCCGCGGAACCGCCGCAACCCCGCCGCACTTTTGGCAGAATCGCACCGAACTGATGTGGACTCTGCCGGCGCATCGCATGGAGCTAAGCTCCGCCGATCAATCGCTGAAAACCCAGCTTCTGGAAAGATTCAAGGACGCAGTTCAGCTGGCCGGCGACACCGCGGACATGCTGACCCTTCAGGTGAATCCGGATCAGATTCCGGATGTCCTCGGTTTTCTGAAAAATGAGGCATCTCCGCGCTTTCCCCGCATGGAAGACCTCACGGCCGTGGACGAATCGGCCCGCCAGGAGCCGGGTCGCTATCCGGACTTCACCCTGGTTTACCACCTGCTTTCCTTTGAGGGTCCCAGCCGGATCCGCATCAAAGCCCCCCTTTACGGACCCCATCCGGCAGCGCCCACCCTCACCGACCTATGGCCCGGCGCCAACTGGTACGAACGGGAAGTCTTTGACATGTTCGGCATTGATTTCAAAGGACACCCGAACCTGAGGCGTCTCATCATGCCGCATGACTGGAAGGGTCATCCGCTTCTCAAGACATATCCCGGAAGAGCCACGGAAATGCCCCCTTACACACTGGCGGATGCAAAACTTCATCAGCCTCTGGACGCCGGGGTGTTTTTCCGAAAGCCGGACGGCGACCAGGATCTGCTGCTGAATCTGGGGCCACATCACATCAGTACGCATGGTCTGATGCGGTTTGTTCTGGCGATTGATGGCGAGAGAATCACGGATCTCGACATGGACATCGGTTATCATCATCGGGGGGTTGAAAAAATCGGCGAACGCCAGTCCTGGCACCAGTTCATTCCGTATACCGACCGGGTGGACTACATGAACGGGACGGCCAACAATCTCTCCTATCTTATTGCCGTTGAAACCCTTGCCGGCATCCGGGTACCGGACCGGGCCCAGTGCATCCGGGTGATGCTGAGCGAGTTCTTCCGCCTGAACAATCATCTGATCTGGTTTGCCACGCTGGCGCACGACCTGGGCGCCATGACACCCAATTTTTACACCTTCCGGGAACGCGAACAGATCATGGACATTGTAGAGCTTATCACCGGCGGCCGGCTTCATCCGTCGTGGTTTCGCATCGGCGGCGTGGCGGCGGATCTTCCGAATGGCTGGAAGGAAGCCGTTGACGCGTTCGTCAAAATCTTTCCCGCACGTCTCAAGGAATATGAGTCGCTCACAACCAAAAATCCGATTTTCAAGGCCCGAACCCAGGGCATTGGCTGCCTTTCCCTGCGGGATGCCATCGACTGGGGGGTCACCGGCCCTATGCTGCGCGCCAGCGGCATGAACTGGGACGTTCGCAAAAAATTCCCCTATTCCGGATACCAGAATTATGACTTCGATATCCCGACAGCATCCGAGGGCGACTGTTATGCCCGCTACCGGGTCCGCGTCGAGGAAATGCGGCAGAGCCTTCGGATCATTCTCCAGGCGGCGAACCGGATGCCGGGCGGCGCCTACGTCAGTAAAGACTGCCGATACGGCATTCCTCCAAAAGCCAAAACGCTCAGGGACATCGAAACCCTGATTCATCATTTTGTTCATACGACGCGCGGCCCCAAAATACCGATAGGGGAAGCCTATGCGGCCGTGGAATCCCCGCGCGGAGATCAGGCGTATTACGTCGTCAGCGACGGCGCAAGCGCTGCCTACCGGATGCGGATCCGCACGCCTGCCTTTGCCAATGTCCAGGCCATGCCGCTGATGGCACGGGGAGCTTCCATCTCCGATTTTGTGGCCATCATCGGCTCGGCGGATTACCTGCTGCCGGACATTGACCGATAGATGAAAGGGCTGCGATGATACCGGACGATCTCAAGGAAACGCTGCAACGCCAAATCGCCGCAACCGATCACCCGCGGGAGCGGATCATGGATGTTGTTTTTGCGCTTCAGGACCGGTTCGGGTATCTGAGCGACGCGCTTCTGGAAGAGGCGGCAGCGCTTTTGGGAATGACGCCGCTGGAAGTGGAGGAAATCGCCACCTTCTATGAATTCATCTACCGAAAACCCGTGGGCCGATATGTGATTCATGTTTGCGATGGCGTGGTGTGCTGGATGCAGGAATATCAGTCGGTTCTGGATTACCTGCGCAAAAAACTGAAAATTGAATATGGGCAGACTACGACAGACGGCCGCTTCACCCTGCTGCCCACCTGCTGCATCGGATACTGTGACCGGGCTCCGGCCATGATGATCAATCGCAAGGTTTACGGCAAACTGACTCCGGAGCGGATTGATGAAATTCTTGAGGGGCTGGAATGATGACGACACAGGTTCTGTTTCAAAATCGCCAGCCCAATCGCATCGCCACGCTGGAAGAATATTGCGCCAGCGGCGGTTATGAAGCCCTGTCCACGGCTCTGGGAAAATACACGCGTCCTCAGGTGCAGCAGCTTGCCATGGTCTGCAACGCCGATGAAATGGAGCCCGGAACCTTCAAAGATCGTGTTCTCATTCATACGGACCCGCACCAGATCATCGAAGGGATGATCATCGTTGGGTATTCGGTCCTGGCCGAAAAAGGCATTATCTTCATCCGTTCATCCTATGAAAATGCGGCTCGAATCCTGGAGCGGGAAATGGCCCGGGCAAAAGAAGCGGGATTTTTGGGCAAAAACATTCTGGGCAGCAACTTTTCGATGAAAATCACTGTCCATCGCAGCGCGGGCCGTTATATCTGCGGCGAAAATACGGCCCAGATCAATGCCATCGAGGGAAAGCGGGCCAATCCCATTCAGCCGCCGCCTTATCCCACGCAAAAAGGCATCTGGGGCC
>JAPLJE010000774.1 GCA_026388755.1 Deltaproteobacteria bacterium
GTCATGAAGGGACTGGACAGCGGGCGCATCGGCATTGCGGCCCAGTCCATCGGCGTCGCACAGGCGGCCCTGGATGCGGCCGTCAAGTATGCCAAGGAAAGGGATCAGTTCGGCCAGAAAATCTGCAAATTCCAGGGGCTTCGCTGGATCATCGCCGACATGGCCACGGAAATCGAAGCGGCCCGGCAGCTCATGCTTTCAGCGGCGTCCATGAAGGACCGGGGTGAAAAATATACGGCCCAGGCATCCATGGCCAAACTCTTTGCCTCCGAGATGGTCAACCGGATCACGGCCAAGGCTCTTCAAATGCATGGCGGATACGGATTTACCAAGGATTATGCGGTGGAACGCTTTTTCCGGGACGCCCGGGTCTTTACGATCTACGAAGGCACTTCCGAAATCCAGCGCATCGTGATCTCGGATCATATCCTGAAGGACAAGCGGCTGCCCTGACCTATTCCAATTCAGGAAGCAGCACACGGAACAGGCGATTGGCTTCTTCTGCGGACAGCGGCTCCCGGTTTTCCTGCGTTCTATCGGCATGTTCACTCATGATATCTTCAGCTCGCCTGTGTATCGCCTGCTTTGAGTTTGTCGCACCCGTTAAAGAATCGGTTGTTTGTGGCGGTGGGAGCTGCTGGTTTCTTTTTAGCCATTTTCTGAGCTCCCTATTTGGGTTTATGCCAACTTATCACTTGAATCTAAAACTTCCCGCACCTTTCGCTGCACCGCCGTCATGGTGAATGGCTTGCCGATGAAGTGGGCGCCGGGGTCCAGAACACCGTGATGCACGATGGCATTGTCCGTATAGCCGGACATGAAAAGGACCTTCATTTCCGGATGGATTTTAAGCAGCCGGTCGGCCAGCTCCCTGCCGCTCATGCCCGGCATCACCACGTCGGTCAGCAGCAGATGCACCGGCTCTTGGCGGCGCTCCAGCAGCATGAGGGCTTCGCCGCCGTTGATTGCCGTCAGCACCTGGTAGCCGGCGGACAAGAGAATCTGTTTGACCAGCGCGCAGACCGCTTCCTCGTCCTCCACGATCAGAAGTGTCTCCGTGCCCCGGGCAGCGGGCTCGGTCAAAACGATCTCCGCATCCACGGCTTCGGCAATGCGCGGCAAATAAATCTTGAAGGCCGTGCCCTGACCGGGCTCGCTATAAACCCAAATGCAGCCCTTGTTCTGTTTGACGATGCCGTAAACCATGGAAAGGCCGAGCCCGGTTCCCTTTCCCTTCTCCTTGGTAGTGAAAAAAGGCTCGAAGATGCGCTCGCGGGTGGCTTCGTCCATTCCCGCGCCGGTGTCGCTGACGGCCAGCATCACATACGGCCCTGGCGTCACGGATACGTGCCGCTGGGAAAACGTCTCATCCAGTTCCACGTTTCGCGTCTCGATGGTCAGCCGGCCACCCCGCGGCATGGCGTCCCGGGAGTTGACCGCCAGGTTTAAAATCACCTGCTCGATCAGCCCGGGGTCTGCCTTCACATGGCCGAGATCCGCCGCCGTTTCAAAGACCATGAGAATGTCCTCCCCGATCAGGCGCTGGAGCATTTTTTCCATGCCGCTGACGACCGTCTTGAGACTGATCACCTTGGGTTGAACAATCGACTTGCGGCTGAACGCCAGAAGTTGCCGGGTCAGGTCGGCGGCCCGGTTTCCCGCATTCAGAATCTGCCGGATTTCCCTACACAGCGGATCATCTTCTTTCAGCTTCATCAGCAAAAGTTCGGCATAGCCGTTGATAATGCCGAGCATGTTGTTGAAGTCATGCGCCACACCGCCGGCCAGGCGGCCGATGGCATCCATCTTCTGAGACTCCCGCAGTTCGGCCTCGGTGCGTTTCTGCTCCGTGATGTCCGTGGCGATATGAATGACCTTTTCCAGCCGGCCATCGGCATCGAAGATGGGTGTGCAGGAAATCAGAAAGACACCTTCAATCGTCTCCACCTGTATCACGGATGTTTCGGCGTTATGCGACTCTTTCATGGCCACAAACGGACAGTCCGGCGGCGGTCCCGTGGTTTCGGGGCCGTGGAAAAGCTGCCAGCACGGGCGGTTTCGATATTCCCCGATGTCCTGCCCCACCAACTCCTCGAATTTCTTGTTCCCCGCAATAATCCGCTGCTCCGGGTCCAAAATGACGATAGGATGGGATATTCCGTGAAAAATGGCATCCATATCCTGTTTGGCCTTGCGAACGGATTCTTCAGCCCTCCGGCGATCTTGCAGCAGATTCCATTCCCGCAGCACGCGGGGGATGGTTCGCGGCATGTTCGTAAACGCATCGAAAGACTTCACTATGTAGTCCATCGCGCCGGATTTCAAGGCCGATACAGCGATCTGCTCATCGCCGAAACTGGTCATGATCACCACCGGAAACGGCCCGAATTCGGGTGGCGATGTCAATAATTCCACGGCCCGGCCATCCGGCAGGTTCAAATCCACCAGGGCGATGTCCGGCAGATTGTCGGCCATCGCCGCGCGGCATTCCCGCAGCGTGCCGGCCTTTCGAATCCGGGTGTTGGAACCCGCATCCCGGAAAGCGCGCTCAATGGCCTCGGTATGGGCGGGGTCATCGTCGACCAGGAGAATGGACAAAGGAGGGGGATCGGGGGATGTGGGGTGGGGGGTGGAAGTCATGCTGTGCCTCCATATACTTTGGGGTTTCGATGAGCTGGTCGTGAGAGGGACGGTTATCACTCTGGAAATCGATTCCACGCCAGCCAGTAAAACCCGAACGCGTCCATCATCTGGGTAAACTTCTCGAAATTGACCGGCTTGACCAGGTAACTGCTCGCCCCGATAGCGTAGGCGTCAACCATATCCGCCTCGGCCGCGGATGTGGTGAGTATGACCGTTGGAATGCACTTGAGATCTTTATCCTCCTTGATCCGGCGCATCACCTCCATGCCGTCCACCTTGGGCAGGCGCAGATCCAGAAGAATCAAATCCGGCGTGGGGCTGGTTGCTGGATCGGCAAAGGCGTCCTGACGGAAGAGATAGTCCAGTGCGGCCTGTCCGTCTGATAAATGCAGCATCCGGTTGGCCACGCGAAAAGTTTCAAGGTTGCGCCGGACAATCTCGGCATGCGCCGGATCATCCTCCACAAGAAGAATAACGACAGGTTTTCCGTTAATCATGTGCTTTTCTCCTTATTCAAAACCGATACTCACATCCCGGCAGCGTGAACCAGAAACACGACCCCTTGCCCGCGCCTTCCGATTCCACCCAGATCCGGCCGCCGTGAATTTCCACGATGCGCTTGACCAGGGCCAGACCCATGCCGGCACCGTCGCTTCCGGAAGTGAGTTTTTCAAACAGGCCGAAAAGCTTGTGCCGATGCCGGGGGTCGATGCCGATGCCGTTGTCGCGGACAAAGAATACCCTTTCATTTTCCTTCAATTCCACACCAATCTCCACCCTGGGCGAAGGCTGATCGCCCATGAACTTGACGGCATTGTCCACCAGGTTCTGAAAGACTTCCACCAAGCGCGACAGGTCGCCGGTGATAAAGATGGGTTCTGTCGTGATCACCACCTTCACCCCCTTCTGGGCGATTTGGCCGGCCACCATATCCAGCGCCTCCTGAACGATCGACTGAAGCGGAGATTTCACGGACGGGTTTACTGCATGCCCGACACGCGTCAACCGGAGAAGCTCATTCAGCAGTTGTCCCATCTTCTCGGCCGCATTGCGGATAAAGGTCAAGTCCCGATCCACCCGTTTGGTATCCATCAAGTCGTGCGAAACCGTGTACATGAAACGCGTCAATTCATTGTTTCTTTGTTGAAGCTCCCGTTCGTTCCTTTGCAGCATCTCCTCGGCCCGCTTGCGCTCGGTGATGTCATTGATGACCGCCAGGAAGACGCCACCATCATTATTCCGCACGAGCTGAAGATGAACCTCGGCCGGATATTCGGAGCCATCCTTGCGGCGATGGATGGTTTCATAAACAATTTTCCCTTGTTCACGGGTCAGGAGTGACCGCAGCCTGTCACGGAAGGCTTCCTCGGTAAAATTCGGCTTGAGATCCAGCGGCGTCATGCTGGATAGTTCTTCCATACTGTAACCGATATTGCGGCAGGCCCCTGTGTTGACGAACCGGAACCGCAGGGTCCGCGGGTCAAAGACATAAATCTCGTTCAGACTGCGGGCAATGACATCCTGGAGCCAGGCGTGTTCCCGTTCAACCTGATATTTGGCGCGATAGAACTGAGCCCGCTGCTGCCGCCAGATCAGGCCCAGGCTCGCACCCGAACCCAGGAACAGGACCCCGGCGAAAAGAATGGTCAGCCAGAGCCGCTCACGCAGTGGCGCGACCACTTCCTCGGTGTTCATGCGGGCGACCAGGAACCACGGTGAATCCGGAACCGCGCGTAAAGCCGCCGTTACCGGAACCCCGAGATAGTCCAGGCCTTCCACGACTCCTTGCTGTCCCAGCACGGCTTTCACTGCGGGAATACCGGTGTTTTCAAGCGGACGACGCAGGTTGAGTGCGGTATTGGATAGAAACCGACGCTCGTTCAGATAGAGCAAGTCGTTGCCG
>JAPLJE010000126.1 GCA_026388755.1 Deltaproteobacteria bacterium
CAAGCGGAACGCCTGTGGTGACAAATCCGATAAACAGCGGGACCGCGGAGCAGGAGCAAAAAGGGGTTACGATCCCAAGAAGCGCGGCCAGCACATTGCCAATGGATTCTCGTTTGCCGGCCAGAATTTTCCGGGTTTTTTCCGGTGTAAAAAAAGAGCGGACAATACCGACGCCGAACACCACCAGGGTCAGCAGCATCAAAACTTTTGGCGTTTCAAAAATAAAAAATTCAATGGTGCTGCTCAGGTGGTTTCCTTCCTGCAGCCGCAGCACGGTATAGGTGACGAGACGCGAGAAATTGGCCAGTTCCTGATAAATGAGCACCCATAAAACCAATAAAGGGATCATGTAAAGGATGTACCGAAGCGCACGGGATTTTTTCTTTGAATCAACAGGAGTTCCTGGGACCTCCGGCATCACCGTACAGCAGGATTGGGGAGTGAGATTTTTCATAACGATTCCTTATTCTTTACAGATCTTTCATAACGATTCCTTATTCTTTACAGATATCTTCCCTGCGGATTTCAGGGAGATTATTGACCATCCGGACAATTTCCGGATTATCCTCAAGCCAGTGTTTCAGTCCTCCCAGCAGCATGGCGGCATAGGGGCTGTCCGAACCGTCCGCCAGATTGTAATTGACCCACAGTCCGCTTTTCCGGCTCACGGCAAGTCCGGCGTCTTCCAGGATTTTCAACTGCCGGGATGCGGTTGGCTGAGGAATATCCAAAGCTTTTTGGATTTCACACACGCACATGGGCTTATGCTGAAGCATCTTGATGATCTTCAGCCGGCTGGGATCTGAAAGGGCTTTCATGACTTTGACAAATTGATCCATGGTGGTCTCCATATTCATTTTAATGAATATATATATTTTGATATTCCATGTCAAGAAAGATCTTGAGAAAAGTTATAAAAATTATTGTGAATATGAGATCAAGCGGCAAACAAATGATTCCGCAGCCCCCTACGGGAATCAGGAGTCATTGGCGCCGCTTTCCGGCGCCTGCCATCCGCCGCCGAGCGATTTGATCAGGGCCGCAACCGATACAAGTTGCTGGCCCCGAAGACGGACGCCGGTGCGTTCGATACCTAGCGCTACATTCTGAGCGATTGCCACCTCCAGATAGGTTGCAAGACCTGCGCTGTAACGGTTGCCGGCGATTTCCTGCTGCCGGCGCCCGGACTTCAAGGCATCCAACACCTTCCCATATTCATCGGTCAGAAGATGCTCGCCAGCCAGATTGTTTTCCACTTCTGCAAAAGCGGAGAGTACCGTCTGACGGTATTTGGCGACGGTTTCCTCATAAACGGCCTTTGTCTGGCGAAGCGTTGCATTCAGTTGTCCGCCCTGGAACAGCGGCAGGGTCACGGAAGGGCCGACGGCCCAGAAATTGCTGGGCCAGTCAAAGAGCATATCCAGGCCCCCGCTTTGAAAACCGGCAATGCCACTCAATTTGACGGTTGGGAAAAAGGCTGCGGTCGCAACGCCGATATTGGCATTTGCGGCTGCCATGCGGCGTTCGGCTGCAGCGATATCCGGCCGGCGTTCGAGCAGCTCCGACGGCAATCCGGCGGGGATGACCAGTGGTGGCATATCCAGAGGCCGCTCCGGAAGTTGAAACAGGGATGCGGGCTTTCCGGTCAACACCGCCAGGGCATTCTGATATTTGGCCCGCTGGATGGCGATATCTGGTACCTGGGCTTCCGCGGTTTTCAAAACGGTCTCGGCCTGCGCCACATCCAGATCAGAAACCATGCCGCCGGCCCGGCGGTTTCGCACCAGTTCCAGCGATTTGCGATACACCGCGATGCTGGAGAGCAGCAGAGCATTGTCTGCATCCAGGGTGCGTAAGGTGATATAATTGGCTGCAACTTCGGCCTGAAGGGAAAGTTTGATGGATTCGACATCGTCCGCGCCGGCTTCGGCCTGGGCCGTGGCCGCTTCAACCGAACGCTTGACCCGTCCCCAGAGATCGATTTCGTAGCTGAAATCAAACGGTACGGTGAGGGTGTCATAGGTCTGATCGGGTTTGCCGCCGACCGGGCGGTGTTTGGAATCCCGCTGATCCACCTGCTGAACGGAAACCCCCAGCCGCGGGAAAAGCGCGGATTCCGCGACATTGGCAATGGCCCTGGCCTGGGCGAATCGGGAGACGGCCGCCTTCATATCCTGATTGGCGGCCATGGCGTCGGCTTCGAGTTGGTTGAGTTCCGCATCACCGAAAATTTCCCACCAGTTGCCCCTGGGTAAATCCGCCAGGGGGGTGGCGACTTTCCAGTCCTGTCCCGGACCGATATATGCATCCGGAATGATGGTGGCCTCAGGGCGCTGATATTCGGGTCCGACCGCACAACCTGAAAACAGCATCAGTGCCAGAACCGGAACAAGGCCTCTTGCCATTTTCCAAAAATGATCAAAATAACGGGATTGGATCATGGTTTTTTCTCCGTCTGGGCCGCTTCGGTGACGCCGACCGTCATCCCGTTTAGCAGCGAATCGGAGGGATTGACGATGACGCGATCCTGTAGGGAGACGCCGGTGATGATCTCGATGGTTTGCCCAAAATCACGTCCGATGGAAACGCTTCGCAGACTGACCTTGCCGTCTGCATCCACGACGCCGATCTGCGGACCTTCGGGCCGGAACAGCACCGTATTCGCCGGAAGCGTCAGGGAAGCCTTCATTTTTACATCAATGAAGCGCATCTTGGCATAGCTGCCCGCCAGAATTTCCCCTTTCGGGTTGTCCGCCTCCAGTTCCACTGGCAGCGTTCTGGAATCCACCGTGATGACCCCCGCGGTGCGGATCACTTTTGCCGTAAATTTGCGGCCGGGCAGCCCCGGCAGTGTCATCTCCGCGGACTGGCCAATGGCAATACTTCGGGCCATTTCCTGTGGAACCTGCACAAAGACGCGAAGCTTTTTGATTTGCGCCAGATGAAAGAGTTCCCGGTTGCCGGCGGCAACGATCAGATCTCCGGAATCAATATTGCGGACCGTGATAATGCCGGAAAACGGGGCTGTCACCCTGGAAAACGCCTGGATTTTTTCCAGCCGGCGCACCTCGGATCGGGCCGAATTGGCAATCGCGGTCTTCAGCTTGAGGTCGGCCTGTTTTTCAACGGCATCCTGTTCGCTGACACTGGCGGTTTGAAGCAGTTCCGCCCAGCGAGCCGCTGTAATTTTGGAGATTCCCAGAGATGCCGCGGCCTGATCGAGCTGGCCCCGAGCCCGTTCCAGTTCCTGAAGCTGCTCGGGGGTATCAATCGTGGCAAGCAACTGACCGGTCTCTACGGGATCGCCGATGTCCACATATCGCTGTTTGAGATAACCGCTGATGCGGGCATAAATCGGCGCCTCCATCCAGGGTTTGATTTCCGCCGGCAGCGCCGAATGGACCATGTTCTGGCCGGGTTTGGGCGAGATCACCGTGACAGCGGGAATGGAATTCTCACGGGTTTCGGCGTTCAACTCGGTTTGCTGACGCCATCGGGGAATCATGCCCGTGATCACGCCCGTGCCGATCAACACGACCGCAATGAGGGTTACCACCAGAAACTTGACAGGGGATCGATGAAGTTTTGCCTCGGATTCCGGATTGTC
>JAPLJE010000141.1 GCA_026388755.1 Deltaproteobacteria bacterium
GATGTCGAGCCGTTTCTGGTTGCCATGGGCCAGGGTGCCGCTTTGGCAATGGGCATAATTCGAGAGCCCCACGCTGTCCAGAAGCTCCTGGGCTCGTTCATGAATCGGCGTCAGTTTGGACAGGGGGGTTATAAAATCCAGATTTTTTTTGCGATGGGTGATGACCGCGGCCAGGATGTTTTCCCATACGGTCAGGCGCGGGAAAATGCTGGTAATCTGAAAGGCCTTGGCAATCCCCAGGGGAACGATCTGATAGGGCTGAAGGCCGGCAATATTCCGGCCATTGAAAGAGATGCTCCCCTTGTTGGGGGCGTACAGGCCGGTAATGACATTGAACAGGGTGGTCTTTCCCGCGCCGTTCGGGCCGATGATGGAAGAAATCTCGCCTTCCGGAATACTGAAGGTGACACCGTTTAAAATAGCGCTACGGCCAAAGCTTTTGTGAAGATTATCGACATCCAGAATGGTTCGGTTCACTGGGGGCGCCTCCTCTGAGCGCGGATTTTCTCATATACCCCCACGATTCCTTCCGGCGCAAAAAGCACCATCCCCAACAGAATCACCCCGAGGATGATGGCCCAGATTTCAACCAGGCCCTGGTGGATCTGCTGAATGATGATTTTCAGGAAAATCAAAACCGTGGAGCCGATTGCCGGCCCGATCAAGGAATACATCCCGCCGACCAGGCTGGCGAAGATGGGCTCGGCGGATTTGCTCCAGTGGAGATACTCGGTTTGCGCAAAACGGTTCAGCTCGGCAAAAAGTCCTCCCGCCAGACCCGCGAAACCGCCGGCGATGATAAAATTGATGAGCTGATAGCGTTTTACATTGATCCCCAGGAATCTGGCCCGCTCCGGGTTTTCACGGGTCATGCGGATGGTCAGCCCGAAAGGTGATTTGGTCAGAAGCCGCATCAGCCAAAAGCTGCCCGCAACAAGGCCCAGACAAACCAGGTAGTAAGAAAGCGGTGTCAGCATCTCCGGCCGTGGAATGCCATGAATGCCGTCATCGCCGCCGGTAAAGGCGTAAAGTTGAAGCGTAATCATGAAAAGAAGCTGGCCGAAAGCTAGCGTGAGTATGGAAAAATACAGCCCCACCCGGCGCACGCAGAACCAGCCGATGATCCCGGCAACGAAGGCCGAAGCCAGGGGAGCGGCCACCATGGCCGGCAAAAAACCAGCGCCTGCCTTTTTCATCAGCAGAGCGACGGTATAGGCGCCGACGCCGAAAAACGCGGCATGGCCGAAACTGACCATGCCGCCAAATCCCAGGATGAGATTCAGGCTCAGGGAAAAAAGCGACATGATGACCATTTCCGTGGCCACCCAGAGCCAATACTCGCCGGTTCGCCCTAACTGGTTGAGAACAAAGGGCAAGAGTGTCAGAACAGCCATGACCGTGCCGGCGATCAGCCAGGATTTGCGCGTGGACTCGTAAGATTGTAAGGCAGAAGGCATTTTACCTCGCCGCGTCTGGACTTATATCAAAAATGGTTGATTTTACCGTTCGGGCTTGCCGAACAGTCCCCAGGGCCGGATGATCAGAACAAGCGCCATGATGACATAGGGGAAGACCAGGGCCATCCGGCTGAAATAGATTTGAATGAAAGCCACGCCAACCCCGATGATGAGGGATCCCAGCATCGCGCCGCCCACGCTGCCGAGTCCGCCGATCACCACCACGGCAAAGCATTCAATGATCCGCTCCATGCCGATGCTCAGGTCGATATTGGCCAGGGCCGACATGAACACCCCCCCAAGCCCTGCCAGAAAACACCCCAGCATGAAAGTCCAGGTCATGACCCGGGGAACATTGACCCCCAGGGCGCCCAGCATTTCCGGGTAGGTGACCGCGGCCCGGATATAATTGCCGGTCCGGCTGCGATACAGCAGAACCCAGAGCCCCGCGGCAAGCAGCGGTCCCACGATCAGCAGGAACAGGTTATAAGACGGAAAATACAGGCCGAATAAATCGAGGGAACCGGCCAGGACTTCCGGGCGGGGAACGTTTCGGATCTGTCCGCCCCAGATGAGCCGCGTCAAACCATCTAGAATCAGCACCAGGGAATAGGTCAGAAGAAGCTGCAGCAGGTGTTCCTTCCGGTAAATGCGTCTGAATAGGCTGACTTCCAGCCCCAACCCGAGGACGGCGACGCCGGGGGGAACCAGCAGCATCAGCATCAAAAAGGCGAACAGCGTTTTTCCCGCAAAGAGGCTGCTCAGCGAAAACGCCATAAAGGCCCCGATCATGTACAGCGAGCCGTGTGCAAAATTGATGACTCGCAGCACGCCGAATACCAGTGAAAGCCCGGATGCGCTAATGAACAGCACCATGCCCTGGCTGAGGCCGTTGATCAGGATAAACAACATAAATTGCAGATTCATGGATATTGCCGCCTGTCCCTTGGATCCGATAAATGGAGTGCGGATTTTATGAGAATTGCCGTGAAAATACCCCGGGAGGCGGGATGCCCGCGCTTCCGGGAATTTTCATTCATGAGCGCTTGGGTTCATGACCATTTATTGTGGATTCTTAGCCCTCAGCGCCTTGATCTCGTCGACCGACATCCAGACTTTTTCAGCAGGTACTTCCACGACGTCTTTCAAGACCAGAAAATCCTTGAATTTTGGGTCTTTTGCGCTCACACCCACATAAATCCCCACATTGGCCATGTGGTCTTCCGCGCGCAGGTAGCGTTCGCCGCGAAGCGATGTCCATTTAAGTCCGTCAAGGGCCTTGGATACTTTCTCGCTATCGGTGCTGCCGGCGGTCTCCACCGCTTTTTTGAGCGCGAGAAGCCCGTCATAAGCCATGATGGCCCAGTCGGCCGGCCAGTCATTGAATTTTTTGCTGAATTTGTCCACAAAGGCCTTCATTTGGGGCGTGTCCACGGCATAGAACGGACAGCGCGTATAGCCCATGAGGTTTTCCGGCATTTCCTGTCCCATGGATCTCAGCATGTCCAGATCGTACAGTGAGCTGAGCGTTGTCTTTTTGAACAGGCCATAGGGCGTGGCCTGTTTGATGAACGTGCTCAAGGCGCCTCCCCAGAGACTGGAATAAATGACCTCCGGGTTCTGGGCCATGAGGGTGGGGATATAAGACCCGTAATTGCTTTCCCCGGTTTTGGGCCATACCTCAACTGTGATTTTGGCGTTTGGATTGGACTTCAGCAGCGATTCCTTGAAGGCGTCGTGCTGATCATGGCCATAAGCATAATCCAGGCCGATATAGCCATAGTTTTTATAGGGTTTCTGGGCCAGAAAATAAGCGATTCCCCGGCCCTCGATACCCGTATTGGGCACCACCTGGAACATATAGGGATGAAAATCCGTGGTGGTCAGCTTCTCGGTATTGGAAGTATGGAAAAAAATGATTTTTTTGAATTCCTTGGCCACTTTGGTGGCTGCCAGAGCCACGGCGCTGGAAGTGGGGCCGATCAGGTATTCGCATTTTTCATTGAGGATCAGCTCGCGGGCAAGATTGGCGCCGACATCGGCCTTGAGATCTGAATCGCGAATGACCAGCTCCAGCTTCTTTCCCATAAAACCGCCTGAAGCGTTGGTTTCCTCGATGAACATTTCAATGCCTTCTTTCTGGGACTTGTAGAAACTGGCGCCGATGCCGCCCATGTCCGCAATCCATCCGATTTTAATCACTTCATCCGCCAGAACCTGGTTTGCCGGCACGATTCCCATAAAAGCAATGATCACGGCAGCAATCCCGAACAAACGTATTACCTTTTTCATCGATTTCCTCCTTGCGATCCAGTTGCATTCTTTGTTGATTAATCTTCTTTCTTGTCTTCGCCATACGTCAGAACCATTCCGCCGTCAAAAAGCATGTCTCCGCCCACCAGGTATTTCCCGTAAGAAGAAAAGCCGAACATAAAGAGATTGGCCACCTCAATCGGCGCCATCATTTCTTTCACCCGTGAAAAGCCCATCATCACATCCCGGACGAC
>JAPLJE010000578.1 GCA_026388755.1 Deltaproteobacteria bacterium
CAGGAGCCTTAACTTTGGCGCTTTTAAAAGTATGACTTCGGGCACCGGGAGGCCGACGCATGTCCCCAAGGTTACCAAAGATAATTCTTGCAATAATAGTACTTTCCGCAGCAGGGGGTTTTTTCGTGATGTTCGGTCCCCCCAAACTCATGGCCAAAACCGAGGCACCAGATTTCTGCGCTTCATGCCATGTCATGGAGTCCCAGTATGAAGCCTGGTTTCATACTGGTGCTCACCGCAGCATCAAATGCATTGACTGTCACCTTCCCCACGAAAATATTGGCGCCTATTACATCTGGAAATCCATTGACGGCATGAAAGATACCGTTGTTTTTTATTCCGGAACGGTACCTGAAACGATCACGCTTTCGGTTCATGGGGAAAAAGTGGTGCAGTCCAATTGTATCCGTTGCCACGAATCCACGGTTGAAAAAATAGATCCGGAGCGCCTGTGCTGGCAGTGTCACCGCTGGCTTCAGCATAGCCAGGCTCTTGAACTAACGTCCTTACCATTCATTCTCTTTAATCGAAAAGGAGACGCCCGATGTCTGTTTCTATTCACCATACGGTGGTTCGCGTATTTCTGGTTTTTGCCATGTTGACGGCGCTGACCGGATGTCAGCCGTCCAAACCCGAGCCCAGGCAGACCGTTGTCATTCCGGATGGTGAAATCGATCCATCAATCTGGGGCAAGGCCTATCCCGAAGAATACGAACTCTGGAAGAAAACCGCCGATCCCATCTCCAAGCGGACCAGCAAGTACAAAACCGGCATGGATGGGGGGCTTATCACCGTGGACAAATTATCCGAATTTCCCTACATGGCGCTGTTGTTCAACGGCTGGGGGTTCGGAGCCGAATACAATGAGCCCAGAGGTCACGCAAATATGATTCGCGACCAATTGGAGATCGACTCCTCGCGGTTGAAGGCCGGCGGTGTTTGTCTGACCTGTAAAACCCCTTATGCTCCGAAACTGCAGAAAGAGCTGGGGCTGGATTATTATAAAAAGCCTTTCAAGGAAATTCTGGACAAAATTCCTGAAAAAGACCGAACCCTGGGCGTTGCTTGCATCGACTGCCACAGCAATAAGGATATGACCCTTAAAATCTCCCGAGGGTTCACCCTGACAAAGGCCCTTCAGGACATGGGCACAAACCCGGACTCGCTAACCCGCCAGGAAATGCGCTCCACGGTCTGCGCGCAGTGCCATGTCACTTACGCCATCAATAAGGATGCGGAAGGCAAGTCCACCGGAGTCTACTTCCCCTGGCAGAACAGCAAATGGGGAGCCATTACCATCGAGGACATCATCAAAAGACTGCGCAGCGATGAAACGGTCAAGGAATGGAAACAGACCGTCACGGGTTTCAAGATGGCCTTCATCCGCCATCCGGAATTTGAGTTCTGGACAAACAACAGCGTGCATTTTAAAGCTGGAGCTTCCTGCGCTGATTGCCACATGCCTTACACCAAGGCCGGCGTCTATAAGGTTTCCGATCATCGGGTGATGAGTCCTGTCCAGAACGAGATGCGGGCCTGTCACCAGTGTCATGCCCAAAGCCCCGACTGGCTTAAGGAAAGGGTTTTTTCCATTCAGGACCGCACCGTGTCCATGATGCTGCGCTCCGGATATGCCACGGCCACGGTCGCCAAGCTTTTTGAGGCCACGCATAAGGCCAGGGACGCCGGTAAAGTCATTGACGAGGAACTGTATAAGAAGGCAAAGGATTTCTACGAAGAAGCCTTTTACCGGACCCTGTTCGTGGGTGCTGAAAATTCCATCGGATTTCACAATCCCACTGAAGGTCTGCGGGTTCTTGGAGATGCCATTGCGTTTGCCACCAAATCGGAAGGCTTTCTGCGGCAGCTTCTGGCAAAGGCCGGCGTTGATGTTCCGATAAAGGTTGACCTGGAGATCATGAAATACGTCGATGAACGCGGAGAGAAAAAGTTAAAATTCAACCCGTCCCTGGAATTCAAAGATCCCATGGGCCTTCAGGACCGGTTTTAATTCGCAGCAGACCCGTCCGCCGGTGTTTACCGGCGGACGGGTTTTTTTCACATCCCTACTTCCCGCAATCGAAGAACGACCCTCAAAGTCATTGATTTAAAGCAAACTTCCTTGAAACCCTATCCCAGGATCGCCGTCAAATCTTCATCCGATGTGGTAATGGGTTTGATTTCAAAGGTTTTTTCCAGAGTTTCCAGTACCGGAGTGATTAATTTTGGGTGTAAGCACGATTATCGAAAACAGTTTTCTCCGTTCCGACTTTTTGACCGGTATCACGGAATTGCAGGCAACTGATATCCTGAATCGGGGGAATCGTATCCGCCTAAAATCCGGAGAAATTCTGTTTCGTCAGGGAGATCCGGCCCATAAATGCTTTCTTGTTTTGAACGGCCGTCTCAAACTCATCAAACTCCATGAAGAGGGAAAAGAGGCCATCCTGCGGTATATCGGTCCCGGAGAAGTAACCGCCATCATTTCTGTTTTCAAGGAAAAGGAATACCCGGCCACCGCGGAAATCATCGGTGCCACGGAAGCCGTTGGATGGGATAAACAAACCATGGTACAGCTCATGCTCGAGTGTCCGCCACTGGCGATGAATATGCTCCGCTGCACCATCAATCGCCTTGACGAATTGCAGAACCGCTACCTGGAAATTTGCACGGAACAGGTGGAACAGCGCATTGCCCGCGCGCTGTTGCGCATCATGAAGCAGTCCGGCCGCAGGGCTGAGGACGGCATCCATATCGACTTTCCACTCAGCCGTCAGGAACTGGCGGATTACACCGGCACCACGATTTACACCGTAAGCCGCATTTTAAGCGCCTGGGAGAAGAAAGGCTGGATTAAATCCAGACGGGAGCAGATCATCGTCTGTGATCCCCATTCCTTGGTGCTGTTTTCAGAACATCCCTGATATTTCAGCGCTTTTTTGTATCGAACATCCGCTTTCTTTTTTATCACCTCCTTGCGCCAGCGCAAAGATCCCGGTCATGGATGATGCTATCATCCGGCCATGATAGAGATTGATTCGAAAATGACCATCCAGGAGTTGCTATCGCGCCACCCCCGGGTGACAGCCGTGTTGATTCAAAGCTGGATTATTGAGCCCGGAGGGTGGGGCCTGAACGACTGAAGGGAGAAGCACCCATGAGTGAAACAAATGACAAAACCTGTGCTCCAGTGGAAATTTCCGACGCGGTTGCCCTGATGCATCTCATCAGAACTCTCCATCCTCCGGGAGGCGCCACAGCCCTGATTGCGGTGATCGGCGGAGAGAGCGTGCACAGGCTGGGATATTTCTATGTCGTGATGCCTGTGGCCTTGGGGGCCGGTGTGATGCTCATTGTCGCCCTTTTCGTCAACAATATTCCGAAGACTCGGAAATACCCCGAATTCTGGTTCTAAAACAGGTTTTTGCTATCAGCAAACTGCCGCCGTTTCCATTGCGGATTCGGCCCAACATTATGAAAAACGATACACCACAAAAAAGGAGTAAGCACATGTTTTGTTATCAATGTGAACAGACGGCAAAAGGTACGGGATGCACGGTTCAGGGCGTGTGCGGCAAACAGCCCGAAGTGGCGGCGCTTCAGGATCTTCTTCTTTATACGCTTATGGGATTATCCCAGGTGGCGACCGAGGGACGAAAAGTGGCTGTAACTGACCGCGAAACAAATACCTTTACGGTCAAGGCCGCTTTTTCAACCCTGACCAACGTGGATTTTGACCCCGACCGTTTCGTTAATCTAATTGGCGAAGC
>JAPLJE010000790.1 GCA_026388755.1 Deltaproteobacteria bacterium
ATTACGGCAATATCCAGGCCCTGAAGAACATCAGCATGGAGGTCGCTGAAGGGGAAATCATTACCTTGATCGGTGCCAATGGCGCCGGCAAAACCACCACCCTGATGTCCATTTCCGGACTCGTTCCGCCGAGGCAGGGAGAAATCGTGTTCAAGGGAAAGCCCATTCACGGAATGAGCCCGGAAAAGATTGTCTTTCTGGGAATCAGTCAGGTTCCGGAAGGTCGAAGGATATTTCCCTATCTGACGGTTTCGGAAAACCTCGATATGGGCACTTTTTTGCGAAAAGATAAGGACAATATACGAAAAGACCTCTCCTATATCTGGGACTTGTTTCCGATTCTTTCCAAAAGAAGGCATCAGGCAGGCGGAACGCTCAGTGGCGGTGAGCAGCAGATGCTGGCCATTTCCCGAGCGCTTATGGCCAGACCGAAGCTGCTTCTGCTGGATGAACCCTCTCTGGGGCTTGCGCCCCTGATTGTTCGCCAAATTTTTGAAATTATCAGGAAAATCAACGCTGAGAACAACACCACCATTTTTTTGGTGGAGCAGAATGCCAATCTGGCCCTTAAGGTGGCTAACAGGGGCTATGTCATGGAAAACGGCGCCATCACGATGTCCGATTCAGCCCAGAACCTTCTGAGCAATGAAGCCGTCAAGAAAGCCTATCTGGGGCTATAACTCGCTTCTAGGATTGAAAATCATGAATACCCCGGCGAATTCGACAGTGAGGAATCGGGTTGAAACCCTTCGTCAGACCCTTCACCATCACAACACCCTGTATCATATGCAGGACAATCCAGAAATATCGGATGCTGAATATGATCTCTTGATGCAGGAGCTGATGACGCTTGAAAAAGCCCATCCCGACCTGCAAAGTCCGGATTCGCCTACGGCTCGTGTGGGAGCACCGCCGCTCGACGTGTTTGAAACCACTTCGCATTCCCTTCCGATGCTCAGCCTGGATAATGCGTTTGTTGTTCAGGATATTATCGAGTTTGACAGCCGGGTGAAAAAAGCACTTCAAATTCAGGACGCTGTTCTCTATACAGCGGAGCCAAAACTGGATGGCGTTGCGGTCGAACTGGTCTATGAAGACGGAAAACTGGTCATGGCGTCCACCCGTGGGGACGGAATGACCGGAGAAGTGATTACCGCCAATGTTAAAACCATCCGCTCGGTTCCGCTTCAGCTCCAGGCCGGTGCGTTTGAAAGGCGGCTGGAGGTCCGGGGAGAGATCATCATGGACCGCAAGGGTTTTGAAAAATTGAATCGCAGCCGCGCGGATAAAAACCTTCCGGTTTTTGCCAATCCCAGAAATGCGGCTGCCGGATCGCTTCGGCAACTGGATTCTTCGATAACCGCCACTCGGCCTCTGGATATTTTCATCTATGGCACGGGACTGGCTCCGGGGCTAACCAGCGACTCCCACTGGGATATCCTTAACCGGTTGAAGGCCATGGGATTTAAGGTTAACCCCCTGATTCGTTCCCGCCTGACACTGGACCAGGTTCTGGAATGCTACCGTGAACTGGAAGAAAGCCGCTCCGGTCTTCCCTATGATATTGACGGTGTGGTGACCAAGGTCGATAGTCTCCGGTATCAGGGGATGCTTGGCGAAAAAGCCAGAAGCCCCCGATGGGCCATAGCCTGGAAGTTTCAGGCCATTCAGGGAACAACGCGAATTCAGGCCATTGAAGTTCAGGTGGGCCGGACCGGCGTTCTGACCCCGGTTGCCCATCTGGAACCGGTCCGGATCGGCGGCGTCTGGGTCAGCCGGGCCACGCTTCACAACGAGGAAGAGATTCAGCGAAAAGATATTCGCGTCGGCGATACGGTTTTTGTGGAAAGAGCAGGGGATGTGATTCCCAAGGTCGTCAAGGTTGTCACCGAAAAACGGGCTGGAAATGAAATCGCTTTCCAGATGCCCGCAACATGTCCTGCCTGCGGTTCGCAAGCCATCCGATCGTCGCTGGAAAATTCCGATAGGCTTGAATCAGCACTTCGGTGTTTCAACGCCCGATGCCCGGCCCAACTCAAAGAAAATATCATTCATTTTGCTTCAAAACGCGCTTTTGACATGGATGGTCTGGGTGAGAAACTGGCCGGACAACTGGTGGATGCGGGCCTGTTGTCCTCTTATGCGGATATTTTTCAACTGACCATTGAAAAACTTCTAAAATTAAACCGTATGGGACAAAAATCCGCTGAAAACCTGATTTCCGCCATTGACCAGAGTAAAAAAATACAGTTGAACCGTTTTTTGTACAGCCTGGGAATCCGGCATGTGGGGGAGAATATTGCTGACATTCTGGCCAGAAAGTGGGGGAGTCTGAATGCGGTGATGCTTCAGACTCCGGAGTCCCTGGCAGCGATTGAAGGCATTGGCAAGACCATTGCCGAGAGTGTACATGGCTTTTTCAGTGATCCGGGCAACAGGGAAATCCTTGAAAGATTATTGGAAAGCGGTGTTGAAATCCTGTCTGGTAACCTGGCTGCTGGAAAAACGCTCGAAGGCAAGTCCTTTGTTCTTACGGGGACCCTTCCCCATCTGACCCGGAGTCAGGCTAAAGCCTTGATCGAGGCATCCGGAGGAAAAGTCGGCAATACTGTCAGCCGGAATACCAGCTATCTGGTTGCTGGAGAAGCCGCCGGTTCCAAGCTGGATGCGGCCCGGAAATTAGGAGTCGAGATCATTGATGAGTCTGCCATGATGCAGCTTCTTGAAGGGAAATTGACTGATCCCTCTTCGGGCAGACCGATCCAGCAGAGCTTGTTTTAGAATCCTTTTTCGGCGGTTCATGATTTTCATTCATTCGGCTAAGCCGAAGGCGCCTCTATTGTTTCAGATTCCCAGCAATAAAAGGATGGGTTATGTCAAAACAGGTCAGGGCAAGAGTTGTGATCAGCGGAAAGGTTCAGGGTGTATATTTCAGGGCGGAAACCCAGCGTGCTGCCAAACAAAGGAACGTGCTGGGATGGGTCAGAAATCGATCGAACGGGTCTGTAGAAGCGTTGTTTGAAGGGGATGAGCCCTCTGTGAAGACCATGCTGGAATGGTGCTGGAAGGGTTCACCGTTTTCACGGGTTCAGCATGTGGATGTACAGTGGGAAACCTATATGGGCGACTTCGATCGGTTTGAAATTGCCCTTTAGAAAATTGAATTCACCGCAGGCTTGAGTTTGCAGGAGATCTGCCGGTTCCTGCGGTGAATGTCTCAATAAAGAATGCGGCGATTATTATATTCCATCCTTGAGTTTTTTTCCGGGGCGGAACTTAACCACATTGCTCTTTTTGATTTTAATGGCTTCACCGGTTCGGGGATTGCGACCTTTGCGGGCTTTGCGTGTGGTTTTCAAAAATGTTCCAAAACCTACCAGCGTTACCTTGCCATCTTTTTTGTCCTTAAGCGCCTTGCCGATACCGTCCATGAAAGAATTGAGCGCTGCGCCAGCGGCTGCCTTGGTAATTCCCGCGTCCTGAGCCATCTTGTCAACCAAATCTGATTTTGTCATTTCTTCTTTCCCCCCATTTTAGATTGTTTGTAGTTCATGAACCAGGCTATTTGTAATGTTTACAGAACACTGTGGATGATGTCAACAGAAAATCTTTGTTTGTCAACAGTTAATGACTTCAAAACGAAAAAAAACGGCATTTCAATAAAATTTTCCGGATTCATATAATCTATAACAAGTAATTGACCTTTTTGTTCGGCCTTTAATGTTCCGGTATTTATATATCCCATTAAACATTCATCACTATCAAACTTAAATGTTTTACCTCTTTTTGTAACCACTTCAGCTCCAAGGGAAGTTTCAGATCATGACAGATACTGATTACGATTCCGCCTTTGGCGGTTCCATCCAGCTTGGTCAGTGCCAGCGCAGTTACCCCAATGGATTCATGAAACAAACGTGCTTGTGAAATGGCATTCTGACCGGTTGTCGCATCCAGGATCAGAAGTGTTTCATGCGGTGCATTCGGGATCTTTTTGGAAACAGATCTTCTGATTTTTTTCAGTTCCTCCATCAGGTTGACGCGTGTATGGAGCCTTCCGGCCGTATCAACGATAACAACGTCCATATCTCGAGCAATTGCAGCTTCAACACCATCAAAGGCAACAGCCGCAGGGTCTGCATTGGGTTTGTTTCTGACGATTTCAGCGCCGGACCGCTCCGCCCATATAGTCAATTGTTCAACGGCGGCTGCCCTGAAAGTATCCGCAGCAGCAATCAATACTTTTTTCCCGTCATGAGCAAACTGAGCAGCCAGTTTTCCGATGGTAGTGGTTTTTCCAACGCCATTGACTCCGACAACCATGATGATGAGGGGCCTGGAAACCGTATCCGGAACAGCGACCGTGACATTCAATAATTCCAGGATTTCCTGCTTGAGAGCCTTTTTGAATCCGTCTGAATCCAGTTTTTCCGATGAAAACTTTTCGGATATGCCCTGGATCAAATCAGTAGCCATTTTAACCCCGATATCTGCGGAAATCAAAATCTCTTCCAATTCTTCCAGCAGTTCATCGTCTATCTGACGCTTTCCGACAAAGAGTTTGTCAATGTCTGTTGTTAGAACCTGACGGGTTTTCGAAAGACCTTCTTTGAGTTTCTGGATCAGACCGCGAGGGGGTAGCGGGGCGGTTGGCGGTGATGAAGAAGTTTTATCCTTCTCCGGCGGAAGGGAATCTTCCGTATCCTTATTTTTCCTGAACCAATTTAATGCCATTGAAATCCCTTATATTCTTAGCAGGCAAGAGGCCGAATTCGCCTTCTTATCCTACAAAATGCTCATATAGCCCCATGGTATGCAGAAAGCAGACAGGGGTCAATGCAGAATCTGACTGAGAAAGAGTTTGGTCCGGTCATTTTGAGGATTATCAAAAAATGCTTCCGGTGTGTTGGATTCCACAATCTGACCAAAATCCATGAAGAGTACCCGATGTGCGACGCTTTTGGCAAAACCCATTTCATGGGACACCACGATCATGGTCATTCCTTCCTGGGCCAGGCTGATCATAACATCCAGAACCTCCTTGACCATTTCAGGGTCCAGGGCGGAGGTGGGTTCATCGAACAGCATGATATTGGGCTTCATGCAAAGACTTCTGGCAATGGCCACGCGCTGCTGGTGACCTCCGGAAAGTTGTCCCGGAAATTTTCTGGCCTGCTCAGCGATATGGACTTTTTCCAGATAATACATGGCTGTTTTTTCTGCTTCGATTCTGGGGATTTTTCGAACCCATATGGGCCCCAGGGTCAGATTTTCCAGAATGGTCAGGTGGGGAAACAAATTGAAATGCTGAAATACCATGCCCACTTCAGCCCGTATCTTTTCAACATTTTTAATATGGCTGGTCAGCTCCGTGCCATCCACAATAATTTTCCCTCGCTGATGCTCTTCCAGTCGGTTTATGCAGCGGATCAGTGTGGATTTGCCAGAACCCGACGGGCCGCAGATGACAATCCGCTCTCCCTTTCGTATGGTCAGATTGATGCCGCGCAGGACATGAAAGTCGCCATACCATTTGTGCATATCAATTATTTCTATGACTTCTTTGGTTTCAGGAAGATTTATAGCGGTTGCGGGAGTTGCATTCATGAACGCTCCGTAATTAACAAATGAAAATGCTGGGCATGTCAGCTGTCAGCAAAGCATGAAAGTAAAATCTGGCTAAATAAAATTTCATATTTTTTGACTATCGTCCGCCACTTGTTGCCAATGACAGTTTTTATGATGACATCCCCAGCTCTTTTTCCAGTTTTCTGCTGTAATTGGACATGGTGTAGCAGCAGATAAAATAAATGCAGGCCAGGAAAAAAAAAGCTTCCGTGGAAAATCCCATCCAGCTTGGATTGGCCAATGTTGTCTGAGTTGTTTTGAGGATATCATATAAGCCGATGATAACCACCAGAGACGTATCCTTGAATGCGGAAATCAGGATGCTGACAGAAGGTGGAATAACGATTTTCAGCGCCTGGGGAAGGATGATCAGGCGCATGGTCTGGACATAATTCAGTCCCAGGGATTCTGCCGCCTCGTACTGGCCTCTGGCGATTCCCTGAAGGCCGCCGCGAACCACTTCGGCGATGTAGGCGGCCGTAAACAGGATAATGGCAACCTGCGCCCGCAGAATCTTGTTTATGGTGATGCCTTCGGGCAAAAACAGTGGAAAAATGACTGCTGACATAAAGAGCAGGCTGACCAGGGGAACGCCTCGGATCATTTCGATGTAAATGATGCTAAGAGTTTTTATGGCCGGCATTTTGGACCTTCTGCCTAGTGCCAGCAAAACCCCCAGCGGATAGGCAGCGGTCAGTCCGAAAACCGCCAGAAGAAACGTCAGGGGCAGCCCCCCCCATTGCGTGCTCTCAACTGGAGCAAGTCCCAGCATTCCCCCCTTCATCAGAATGGCCATGCAAAAAAAACCTGCGACCCAGGCATAGAAAAGGAGGCGTTTCCAGAATTTCCGATTTCTGCTGATCAGCAGCAGGCTGATCAGCAGAATCATTGCCAACAGGGGCCGCCATTGGAGTTCATGGGGGAAAAATCCGAACAGGATAAAGCGGTAGTTTGCTGAAATGATAGACCAGCATGCCCCATCCACGGATCGGCATTCCACGGCAGTGCTTGTCCAAAGGCTGTCTACAAAAATCCACCGGATCAGAGGCGGAAGAATTTTCCCAAGGAAAAGAAGTGTGATAAGGGTCAGCACCGAATTAAATATGCCGTTAAACAGATTCGATTTGATCCATCCAATAATCCCAATGCTGGTCAAGGGAGGCTTGATATCGTCTGAATGACTATTCAAAGATTGTTTGGAATGCTGTGTTGTCATAAAACATTCAGATCCGCTTTCAGGTTTAGCTCCAAGCAAATAATCATCGTTCGATCAGTGCAATTTTTTTATTGTACCAGTTCATGAATGCCGAGGTAAGCAGACTGAAAATGAGATAGACCACCATGATCAGCGCAACGCCTTCTATGGCCTGGCCGGTCTGATTAATGGTGGTGTTGGCGACGGAAACAAAATCCGGAAATCCAATGGCAACGGCCAGGGAGCTGTTTTTGGTGAGATTGAGCATCTGGCTGGTCAAAGGCGGAACAATGATGCGAAGCGACTGGGGAAGGATAACAAGATTCAGGGTCTGCCAGGGTTTTAATCCCAGGGACATGGCTGCCTCGGTTTGGCCCTTGCTGACCGCCTGAATTCCAGACCGGACGATTTCCGCCACAAAAGCGGCGGTATAAAGCACCAGCCCCAGCAGTAGTGCGGTAAATTCCGGGCTGACATTGATTCCACCGGTAAAATTAAAGCCTGAAAGCCGAGGCATGTCCATGGCCGTCGGAGTCCCGAAAATTATCCAGGTGATCAGGGGAAACCCCAGTAAAATAGCAGATCCTGTGCTGAACACCGGAAAAGCCAGGCCTGTCCGGTCCTGCCTTTTCATAGCCCATTTGCGAACAAAATATACACATATACATCCAATCAGGAAGACAATGGCGATATACTTATAAGCCGGGTGGGGCTCAGGGATGCCAAAGGCCAGTCCTCTGTTACAAAGAAACATGCCTGGAAGCGGTTCCATCGCATTTCGGGGAGAGGGAAGCGAATCGTAAAAAACAGCATACCAGAAGATCAGTTGAAGCAATATGGGGATATTCTGGAAGAATTCAATATAAGCTGCTGCCAGTCGCGAAACCAGCCAATTTGAGGACAGCCTGGCAACGCCAACGAATGTTCCCAGCAGGGTTGTCAGGATAATTCCCACAAAGGCAACCTTAAGGGTATTCAGGATGCCAACGAGCAGGGCTCTGGCATAGTTGCTGGCCGCTGAATAGCGGATCAGCGACTCTCCGATCTCAAACGATGCCTCTCTTTCCAGAAAATGGAAACCGGTTGCAATGGACTGCCGGTGAAGGTTTGTCACGGTATTGGAAAAAAGATAGTAGCCGATGAAGCCGACCACAGCAAGGGTTGCCAATTGATACACAATGGCTCTCTTGGCAGGGTCATGCCAGAAAGGGATGGAATTTTCAGATTCTTTCGTTGATGGCAAGGAGAAGTCCAAATGCTAATAAGTGGTCAGTATTCAGTCATAAAAAATTTCTTGAACTGCCGGCGCTCTGCAATAAGCAGTCTGCGCTTCCATGGATCTTTCACGGCAATCATTCCGGGCAATATTTCTGTTTATCCTTATGCAGGGCTGTCGGTGTACCCTGCACAAGAAGATGACGGTAAGATTTGACAGTCTATTTGAACGGAGGTGAATACATCAATCCGCCGTTAACCCACAGTGCGTTCAGACCGCGTTCCAGAGCCAATGGTGTTTTTGGGCCGACATTGCGATCAAACACCTCGGAGTAATTGCCAACCTGTTTGACGATGTTGTAGGCAAAATTTTCTTCCAGACCCAGGGCTTTTCCGTTTCCGGGGACGACTCCCAAAAACCGCTGGACAGAAGGATTGGTGCTTTTAAGCATTTCATCCACATTTTTTGATGTAATGCCCAGTTCCTCAGCTTCAATCATGGCCAGAACCGCATAATTGACAACGTCTTTCCACTGGTTGTCACCATGACGAACTGCCGGCGCCAGGGGCTCTTTGGAAATAATTTCCGGTAAAATGATATAATCTGCCGGATTCGGCGCTACCGACCTGGCGCCAGCCAGTTGAGAGGCATCTGATGTCAGGCAATCGCAACGGCCGGCGAAGAACGCTTTGTTCAACTCGGCGTTGTTTTCAATGACAACGGGTTTCATTTTCATGTTTTTGGAGCGGAAATAATCTGCGACATTCTGTTCGGTGGTCGTTCCGGGAAGAACGCATACCGTTGCGCCATCCAGCTCTTTAGCGCTTTTGATGTTCATTTTTTTCGGAACCAGAAAGCCCTGTCCATCATAATAATTGACCTGGGCAAAATCAAGACCCAGGGAGGTGTCGCGGCTCAGGGTCATGGTGGCGTTGCGGCACAGAACGTCCACTTCACCGGACTGAAGTGCTGTAAAGCGTTGAACAGCGGTCAGCGGAATAAACTTGATTTTTTTGGCATCACCGAATATTGCCGCGGCAATCGCCCGTCCGGTATCCACGTCCAGTCCTTTCCATTCCCCTTTTTCATCGGGAATGCCGAACCCGGCCAACTGGCCGTTGACGCCAACCTGGACAAATCCCTTGGCCTTGACATCATCCAGCGTGCCTGCATTGGCAATGCCTGTGGCAAGGACTATGACAGTAACAAATACCCAAACCCATAACTTTTGTAATTTCATCTTGTCCTCCTTTAGGTGTTGTGGATATGAATCTGCTTCAGTGATTTGAATCGTCTTGATTGTTCAATTTGATACCATACAAGCTTTAATAATGGCAAGAGAAAAGGGGACTTGCCTTTGGATGGCGATTTTTAAATGTCCATGATCAGTTCGACAGTTTAGAAAGAATGCTGTGTTGTATTTTCAAATGTTTCAGGATTGAATCAGTTCAGTTGTTTCCATATTATTTTGTTTTAAGTTAGAGAGCATTTCTCTGTCAATGGAAAATGATTCTGTACAGCAATTCTCACTGAAGGTTCAAGATTATGAGAAGGGATCAAGGAAGTCAACCAAAGTGAAAACAATTTAGGACAGGTATATTCAAAAGTGATCGAGGGTGATCGTATTTATTCTGGATTTGCTGTTATGAACTTGGGGTGGGAAGCAGAATGCGTGTGTTTGGAAATGGCTTTGCTCTCTTGAGCGAATTGGCCGATGATAATAATGGGTTCAGTAGTTACCAGGTTTTATGGTTAGGGCGGTCTTATTTCAGGTGGATTCCAGATGAAGTTGAGCATATGTTCCCAGTCGTTGAAGCAGAGCACTCGAAAGGTGCAGCGCAGTTGGTTCCAGTATTCCTTGCGGGAGGTGAACTTTGACCGGCAGCGCTGATAGATTGGATCGCACAGATCCAGTATTTGATGGATAAAAAAGGCCAAGAGGTTCAGAACAAAAAAATTCATCGACAGGTTTTTTTTGCCGTGTCCGAAGTTATGTTCGATGTGATAGCCCTGATTTTTTAAAGTATTGAAGGTTTCATTTTCGATCTTCCAACGGGCTCTACCCGCCTGAACCATTTCGGCGATATTGTTTTTACTGACAGGCAGATCAGTCACCCAACTGTTTTGATAAACAATTTTGTCATTATCGCGGATATGATATTGAAAGAAATTGATTTGATCGGCATTTGCAGTACCGTTTAAGGGAACATCCGTGACCCATTGATACAGATGGGTTCGACCTTTTTTATCCGTAGTTGTGAGACTGCTCCCTGCATTCAGACCTGTGAGCTCGTGTACCCACTGAAAAAGGATTTTGTGATCATCTGGTTTAGCCACCAGGATAAATGACATGACCTGTTCCTTGAGCAGATCAACAAAGGGCTGTTTGGAATAAAGGTCATCAGCGACGATAATCATTTTAAGCTTTGGATGCTGTTTTCGGATCATTTGAAGCGCTCTTTTGGCAGCATTGATTTCACAATCCTGTTTTTTTGACCATCGCTGTTTTGGATGCCCTCCGGGCTAAGCGGAATAACCTGCTTTAAGCCAGGTTTGATGATGGCAGCCTGAAGGATTTGGTGATGGTAGCGCAGATCGCCATTTTTAGATTTTTTGGTAAGACAAGCCGGACACTGGATGGAATCGGATGAAAAATATTGTGAGCCATCCAGCGCTACCAAGTAATGATCTCCGAGCGATTGATATTTTTCAAGCTGCTTGCCCCGTTGTAGGGCTGAGAGTATTTTGGGAAACAAGGGTTTCAACTGCTCGGTAGGCAACTGATCGATGACGGTGCGAAGCTGGGTATCCTTTGGAATGGATTCAACTGCAAAGAAGCTTTTAAGGTTGTTTTGCTGGAGACTATCCTGCATCCGACGCTGGAATGCCAGAAGTGAAGTATCCTGAAAATACATCATGGCAAAAGCGCTCATAAAGATATCGTGGAGGCTGTAATCAGTTTTTGCAGCCTGTCGCTTATCCGGCAAGTTCTCAAAATGTTTCGAGAGTGCTCGACTGAGAGCGGAAAAGCTCAGATGTTTTTTAGGTTCTCTCATAATCCCTTTAAATAAGCTGTTGATATTTATAGCTTATTTAAATGGAAAAGTCTAGTTTTTTATTTATAATTATATCAAGTTGTTATGATAATTTGATCGAATTGGCTTCGCGAAAAACTTTTTATTATATTTTCTAAATGTTGAGATATGCTACCTCTTTTTGTTCACCGAGAATTGCTGGATTCTGTAGAGGCAAAAAATGCTGAAAGATTGACAAAAGACACAGGTCGAATGGCTGAAGGTATAGGTTTTTATCATTGTTTTTGGTCTTTTCGGTCTTTGGCCTGAATACCTCAGGAAATTGCAATTAATCTTTATGCGCCGCAAGGCCTGTGATATGACGAAAAAAAGGAGAAAAATGCAGATGGATATGGAAACAAGCAGTCAGCTTGTGAAGCCGGTGCCCGCAGTGAATACGCGGGAGGTTTTTTGCAGAGCGTTTCCGAAACATGTGACGCTGATCGAGGTAGGGCCTCGGGACGGATTTCAGTTCGAGGAAAAAATCGTTCTGACCGCACTGAAGCTTGAAATAATCATGCGTCTGGTTGAGGCCGGGTTCAAGCACATACAGGTGGCTTCATTTGTTCATCCCGGCAAGGTGCCGCAGATGGCGGATGCGGAAATACTTCTCTCTGCGCTGTCCGGAATTCCAGGCATTGCATTCAGCGCGCTTGTGCTGAACATGGCAGGAGTTGAGCGGGCAATCTCCTCAAAGCTGGCCCATATCGAGGTTTCGATATCCGCCAGTAACCGCCACAGCCTGAACAATACGGGCATGAGTGCGGATGCGGCCCTGAAAATGGGCCTGAAAATGGTTGCTTTATCCAAAGAGCACGGAATGCACGTCCGGGCAGGCATTCAGTGTGCTTTCGGCAGTGGATACGACGAAGTGATTTCCGAAGATCGGATTGCGGCCATGGCAAAAGACCTGGTGACGGCCGGCGCCGACATGCTCTGTCTGGCTGACACCACCGGAATGGCAACGCCGCTTACGGTCCACCAGGTTCTTTGTTCCGTCAGACCTGTTGCCGGCAATCTTCCGATCATCATGCACCTTCACGATACCCGCGGACTCGGGCTGGCGAATGTTATGGCGGCCATGTCCTGCGGGGTTTCCCATTTCGATACGGCCCTTGCCGGCATGGGCGGATGCCCCTTTATTCAAGGTGCTGCAGGGAACATCGCCACAGAAGATACCCTGTATCTTCTGTCTTCCCTGCATATCGAAACCGGCTTGAATCTGTCTAAAATCGCCGCCTGTTCCAGAGACCTGGAAGTTTTTTTTGGCAAATGTTTTCCCGGAAAACTCTATCGGCACTGCGATTGAAAGTTTATCTTTTTATTCACCCTGCGTTTTGGGACCGTTTCGTAATGATGTGAGGCGCCATGAAAAAGAATAAAGAAAAAATACTGTATGACCGGGCCAAAGCCATATTGAAAAACAACTCTTCGTCCTTTAATGCAATTGCGCCCGCAGATATTCATGAGTTGATCGAGAATCTCAAAATTCATCAGATCGAACTCGAAATGCAGAACGATGAGCTTCTCAGTACCCAGGCCAAACTTGAAATGGCACAGCGCAAATATTTTGAACTCTATGATTTGGCTCCGGTAGGATATCTTTCGATGAACCCAAGGGGGATCATCCTTGAGATCAATCTGACTGCTGCGGATTTGCTGGGTTTTTCAAGAGGTCAATTGATCTCCAAAGACTTTGGCCGATATATTTTTATGGATTTTCAGGACATTTTTTATATCCATCGTCATACTGTTTTAAAGACGCTGGAGAAAAAAAACTGCGAGCTGAAACTCATCAAAAAAGATGGCGGACAATGTTTTGTCCTGATGAATACCCTCCCCATCCTGATGGAAAACGGAGACGTCAGCGAACTTCGATCGACGATGACCGACATTACGGAGCGAAAGCTGCTGGAAAATACCCTGTTGGAGAGCAAAAAAACGATTCAGGCCCTTAATGAAGCCAATTCAGAGTCTGTCATGCTGCTTGACAGGAAGGGGACGGTGCTAATGATCAATGAAACTGGCGCCCGCAGACTGGGGCAGAACGCAGAAGTTATGATCGGCCTGAACATCAATGATTTTTTGCCTCCCGAAGTTTCAAAAGAGAGAATGGATTGGTTCAATGAGGTTCTTTCCATGCGTCAAGCTCTCGATTTTCAGGATAAGCGCATGGAAAGGCAATATCAGCATAACCTTCAGCCGGTCCTGAATGAACAAGGAGATGTGGAGAAAGTCGCTGTTTTCGCGCGGGACATTACACTGGATCATGAGGCTCTGGATGCGCTGCTCGAGAGCGAAAAAAAATACCGCCTGCTGGTAAATACCGCGCCGATAGGCATCGTGGTGACCCAGGACGGGCTTCTTAAACTGGTTAACCCTCGTGTCTTATCTATATCCGGTTATTCAGAACTGGAATTAACCTCTAAATCATTTATTGAAATCGTGCACCCGGACGATCGGGCGATGGTAATGGCATCCCATGTGCGGAGGCTTAACGGTGAAGACGTCCCAGAAACGTATCTGCTGAGGATTATTACCAGGGGCGGCGAGATAAAACGGATCGAAAACAAAGGCGTGTTGATCACCTGGAAGGGCCGTCCCGCCACGCTGAATTTTCTCTTTGATGTTACCGAACGTCAACTGGCCGCAGATACCCTTTTTAAGAGCGAGGCTCAGAAACGGACGATTCTTGACGCCACCACGGATCTGATTCATTACATTGATAATGAGATGAAATTGATATGGGTCAACAAAGCAGTTCTCCACGAGTTTCATGTTTCGATGGAGCAAGTCATCGGTCAGTTCTGCTATCGCATATTTTACCATCGAAATGTGATTTGCGAAAATTGCCCGTCGGTGAAAGCGAATCAAACGCGGCAAATAGAATGCGCTGTCCTGCATATGGGAGAAAAACCGAATGCCAGATATTGGGATGTCTTCAGTGCGCCGCTTATGGATGAACAAGAGAAAATCTCAGGCTTTATTCAGATTGCAAGAGACATTACGGCGCAGCGGAAAACAGAGCAGGCGCTGCGGAAGAGCGAGGCTTTTCTGAACATGCTGCTGGAAACCATCCCTATCCCGGTTTTCTACAAGGACAGGGGTGGGCGATACCTGGGGTTCAACAAAGCGTTTGAGACCTTCTTCGGGACAAGCAAGGAACAAATGATTGGCTCGAGCGTATTTGATATCAGTCCTCCCGAACTTGCTAAAGTCTATCATGCCAAGGATGTCGAGCTGTTCGAAAAGCCTGGCGTCCAGGTATATGATTCACAGGTACAGGACGCACGTGGCGTCTTGCACAATGTGACCTTCCACAAGGCATCGCTCACTGACACGCAAGGCACGATCACCGGTCTGGTCGGCGCGATCCTTGATATCACCGAGCGCAAGCAGGCCGAAGAAAAGATACACGAACTGTCTCACTTGCTGATACAGGCCCAGGAAAAAGAACGGCATCTGATCTCATGTGAACTGCATGACAGTATCGCCCAGAATCTTTCCGTGCTGAAAATCAACATCGATACGATTTGTAACGATCCGTCAATGAGTTCCCCAGAGTGTAGGGAGAAACTGGCGGCATCTTCCAGCCTGCTTTCTCAGACCATTTCGGCAGTCAGGAATTTGGCCTATGACTTACGCCTTCCAGGAAAACACAAAAATAAAAGTTGTTTTTCAATCGGCCGGCATGTCTGTGATAGACATGGATAATAATATGGAAATCCATGTTTACCGGTTGATTCAAGAGGCTCTGAGCAATGTCCGTAAACATGCGGAAGCCGACCATGCATCCATCCTGTTGATGGGATCGTCCCCGAACATCATCTTGCGCATCGAGGACAACGGCAGAGGGTTTGATGTGAAGGCTCAGGAGCTTTTATCCGCCGCTACAAAACGGATGGGAATTCGCAGCATGCAGGAAAGGGTCAATTTGCTTCATGGCCAGATGACAATTCAGTCCCAACCGATGAATGGCACCAAAATATTTATCAAAATCCCTTTGCCAGCCTTATCGGCAAAATTGACAAACAAAAATCCCGCATCGACCCACCTGTAGGACAAATGGGGGAAACTCCCGACTGGTAGATTCCCCCAGACAAAATGAAGCCCTCCCTCTATGGACAAAAAGAATCAAAAAGGTCAGGATAAGTATGTTTGATCCATGTACTACGGGTGTGCCTGTCATCAGATTCTTGTCTCACTTTATTAATATATTTTCCCGTGCCTGTTTGCAAAACAAAGCCGTTGGTATCAGCAAGGGAGGATCGTCATGCAAAAAAAAAGCTCAAAACAGAAGACTAAAAAAATCCAGTTTTCATTAAAAGCAGTCGAGGCAAAGAAGGTTTCTCTGGTTGGAGAATTTAATAACTGGAATCCGGACGCAGATCCAATGCAAAGAGATGAAAACAAAACATGGACAAAGGCAAAGATGCTTTCACCGGGAAACATAGAATACAAGTTTTGGGTTGATGGCGAATGGATGCAGGATCCTGAAAATTTAAGGGCTTGTCCGAACTGCTTTGGGACCCAAAACAACGTTGTCAAAGTCATCTTGTGAAGATGGATTTGTTTGTTCTGGACGACCGGTCCATCCCATCTTTTGTGTTGACAGAATCATGTGAAATTAATACGGAGATACAAAACTATTGCGTTTCCAATATTCCCGATTCTGTTTTCAGGAGAAAAAATGGCGCCGAAAATGCGTATCCTGCTCATTGATGACCATCCGCTTTTCCGGGAAGGAATCAAGTCAATCATCATGCGAAACATCGGTTATGAAGTGATTGGAGAGGCTGGTACGGCAGGGCAGGGACTTCAAATGGCCCGGGAACTCAAGCCGGATCTGATCTTGATTGATTTGTCCCTCCCTGACCAGAGTGGCATTGATTTGATACGGGATATTTATCATTTTTCGCCTAAAACCCGCATGATGGTCGTCAGCATGCATTCCAAGATCGACTATATCGTCAAGGCATTTCAGTGCGGCGCTACCGGCTATCTGATAAAGGAATCAGCCTCAGATAAGCTGATGCAGGGAATCGATCATGTCTTGAAAGGCGATTACTATTTGGATCCTTCGATTTCTCATCAGGTGATAAAAAAACTTGCCGCTTTGCCTCAGAAGAATGCGGATGCGAACACTTCAGAGTATGACACCCTGACCCTTCGAGAGCAGGAAGTCCTGGTGATGTTGGCTGAAGGACTGTCCTCAAAACAGATCGCCGATAAACTTTTCATCAGCCCCAAAACAGCAGAAAATCATCGCTCCAGTATCATGCGAAAGCTCGGGTTGCACAGCGCCATCGAACTGGCGCGGTATGCGGCAAAGATTGGCCTGATCGACATAGATCTCTGGAAAGCATAATCCCCCCTTATTCCCACATCGATTCCCCTGAAAACAAATGGGGAAAACTCCCGACTGGTAGATTCCCTCAGACAAAATGAAGCCCATCCTCTATGGACAAAATGGTTTGAAACAGTAATAGTCGTTGTGATCACTCTTTGGCTTCTTTCCTGACAGATCATTTTGACTCCCCTTCTGACCGGGGCCAGGATTGGGCCAACACTTACAAGAAAACTAAATATTATCTAAATAAAATGTGCATCCCGTTCGTGTATGAAAACCTTCTAAACTTATTCAACGGAGGTGTGATATGAAAATTCTGGCGGCCTTGGACAACTCGGACTATGCTTTCAAGGCATTAAGGAAAGCAGTGGATATGGCCAAAAAGGAAAATGCCGAACTAACGATTTATTCGGTGTATTCCGATTTGCTGGAAGTGGAGGGGCTTTCTCTGGAATCGCGGGAATCGCTGGCGCAACAGGCTGAAGAAATTGTTGCCAGGGGAAAGGCCATTGCTGAAAAGGAGGGCGTTTTTGCCAAAACCGTCACCGAATCCGGACCTTCTCCCGCAGACAACATTGTGAGTTACGCTGAGCGAAACAACATGGAAATGATCGTTATGGGACATAAAAGCCGAACCGGGCTGGAGAGACTGCTTGTCGGCAGCGTGGCTGTCAAGGTGGTTACTTATGCGCCGTGTTCGGTTCTGGTAGTCCGGTAAGTTTTCATTCCTCCGCCAGCCGAATGTAGTGGGGGGATTCGCCGCAAAAAGCATGGAGGATGAATAATGAACCTGAAAATGTGTATAT
>JAPLJE010000374.1 GCA_026388755.1 Deltaproteobacteria bacterium
ATTCCACAAGATTGGTGACGATATCGGCAAGTTCATTGTCCGGAAACACTTTTCCGCCCAAACGTTTGGCGATTCTGGATACTTCCTTGTTCACCATCTTTTTTCGTTCAGCCATATCCACCAGAACGTGGGCATTTCGCATCGCATCGCAATACTCCGACGGTTCAGTAATCTTGATTCTTCCAGGATTCATGAACCGATGGCCCAGAACAAACCGGTTGCTGGAAATGTTGCCCAGTTTGAAAGCAATGACTTTGTTGCCGTATAACGCAAGGACGGTATGAATCGGCCTGGTAAACTGGATCTGCAGAGCCGCCCGCTTCATGATTTTAGGAAAAGGCGTTGCCAGAATCAGATCCGGCAGCAGGGTTTTCAGGATCGCGATGGTGGCCTGACCCCGATCGATAACCGGGGCGCAAAGATACTGTCCCTTGGGTGTTTCTTTTACAGTCAGTTGATCCACCGGCAGATGGACTTTTTCAGCAAATTTTTCAGCTGCTACGGTTGGCTTGCCACTTTCCGTAAACCCCACTTTGACCGGCGGCCCCAGAACTTCCATTTCAAGCGGAGCCTGTTTGGGCGCCACGGCCTGGATTTCTACAGCCAGCCGTTTGGGAGTTCCATAAGTAAGGGCCTTGCCATGCGCAATGCGGGTGTCACTCAATTTTTGAATCAATGTGGAGGAGAGAAAGGACAGGGCAGGTTCAATATAGCCGGCCGGAATTTCTTCACATCCAATTTCAAGTAAAATATTGTCCATTTTTACCTCGTTATCATTTTTTCAGAAGGGGAAAATCCATGGCTTCCCGCTGTTTCAGATAGGCTTCCGCGCAAGCCCTGGCAAGGTCCCGGATGCGTGTGATATAGCCGGTCCGCTCAGTGACGCTAATTGCGCCCCTGGCATCCAGAAGGTTGAAGGTGTGGGAGCATTTGAGGCAGTATTCATAGGATGGAAGGACCAGGGACTGATCGATGATCCGTCTGGATTCGGCCTCATATTGGTTGAACAGGGAAAAGAGCATTTTGACATCCGCGGCTTCAAAATTGTAGGTGGACTGTTCTACTTCCTGTTGATGATGGACTTGGCCGTAAGTCACTTCATGGTTCCATTTAAGGTCATATACATTGTCAACGCCCTGAAGGTACATGGCGAGCCGCTCGATCCCATAAGTCAGTTCAACGGAAATGGGATGGAGTTCAATGCTTCCGGCGAGCTGAAAATACGTGAACTGGGTCACTTCCATGCCGTCCAGCCAGACTTCCCATCCCAGCCCGGATGCGCCCAGTGTGGGGGATTCCCAGTCATCTTCAACAAAGCGGATGTCATGGGCCAGAGGGTCGATGCCCAGAGCCTTCAGGCTTTGAAGATAAAGAGCCTGAACATCCAGAGGGGAGGGCTTCAGCAGGACCTGGAATTGATAATAGTGCTGAAGCCGGTTGGGATTGTCTCCGTACCGGCCATCCGTGGGTCGTCTGGAAGGCTGAACATACGCGACATTCCATGGCTCCGGCCCAAGCGCCTTTAACAATGTAAAATGGTGAAAGGTTCCGGCTC
>JAPLJE010000761.1 GCA_026388755.1 Deltaproteobacteria bacterium
TTGATCTCATGCGCACCGCCGATCTTCCGACACTGATCATTCATGGTACTATTGACCAGATCATTCCCGTTTCCGATGCCAGAGCCCTTTACAACGCCTGTGTAAATACGGTCAGGCGCCTGGTTGAGATCGATGGCGCCGGACACAACGACCTGATGTTCAGAGGCGGCGACCGTTACTGGTCTTCGGTACGGGAGCACATCGTTCAAACTATCCCCAAAACACATTCCGATTGAATTTTGCCTTAGATTGAATCCAAACGGAGATTGGGGATATGGCATCCGAGATAGTCTGTCGAATGTTTTTTTCAAAACGATGGGTGTAAAACATGGATAGAAACTCGATTTACTCGGACAGACTCGTTTCCATTACAGAGAACGCAATCACTTTCAGACGCTATTATTACCCTACGAAAAAGGATAAGATTGTTCTCTTGGCCGATATTGAAAGTATTGTGGTCAGAGTGCCCACAATCTGGAACGGAAAGTGGAGACTCCACGGAACTGGATCATTTAAAACATGGTATCCGGAGGATTTGAATCGATCACAGAGAGACAGGATATTCTTTGCTGTGTTGAAAAACCAATGGGTCGACATTGGCTTCACGGTTGAGAACGCTGATCGTGTAGAAGGGATTTTTGGGAAAATGAATCTTATAAAAACATAGTGCCGCTGCAATAAACTGTGGGAACATGCTGCGATGGTGATCGCATAGCATTTGGCATAACAAGGTGAATGAATGAAAATATCGATTGTTCTGGCCCATCCCGATAAAAACAGCTTTAAGCACGCGATCGCTTCTACGGTTGCAGCGGAGGTTGTTCAAAACGGGCATGATCTTTACTTTCATGATTTGTATACTGAAAGGTTTGATCCCGTTCTTCCCGGAAACGAGATGCTGTCGGGGGCTGTTCTTCCGCAGGTGGTGGAGAATCTTTGCAATGAGATATCTTCCGCAGATGGCATCGTTATCATCCACCCGAACTGGTGGGGGCAGCCCCCGGCAATTCTTAAAGGCTGGATAGACAGGGTAATCCGCCCGGGTGTTGCGTATAATTTTCTTGAAAATGATAGCGGCGAAGGTGTGCCGGAAGGTCTTCTGAAAGCTCGATCTGCCATCGTGTTCAATACTTCCAACACGCCAGTGGAAAGGGAAAAGTCGATGTTCGGCGATCCATTGGAGCTGATATGGAAAAAATGCATATTCGAGCTTTGCGGCGTAAAGACTTTTTATCGAGAAATGTTTGGTGTTGTTGTAACCAGCACGCTCGAGCAGCGGAGACAATGGCTTGATAAGGTCAGAAGCACGGTAAACCGATATTTCCCAGCCCAAGATAATCAAGCGTGATGGCTTTGTGATCAGAGGTAATTAAATGTTTACGAAGATTCAGAACTGTTTGGATGCGGTAAATGGCAAGACGTATGATCAATACAAAAAAGAGCGTGAAGACATTATCAAGAAGTCTCCGTGATCGGACAATAACTGGATTAATATTATTCCCAGAGAATGATGGGGTGGCTGATGATTCACCAACGGTTACCATTTATTTTAGCCGGGAATGAACACCGCTTGTCCCGGCGCCGGTTTCTTGCAATGGGTGCCAAATTTACCCTGATGGCCGGCGCCTGCCATCTGTTTCCCGGCGGCTGGCCGGCATCAGCCGGATTGGATGATCCGCCTGATGCCCGGTACTGGGCGGGATCGGTTGGCGAAAAGGCCGACTGCCTGGCTTGCCATGCCCCCAATGAGGCGCCAAGAGGTCTTTTGGCCGAAAAGCAATACCACCAGAAGCAGCCGATCGTAAAATGCCTGCTCTGCGCCCAGGGGTGTGTGCTGAAAAACGGGGAGCGGGGCCGGTGCCGGGCAAGGATCAACCAGAACGGCGTGCTGAAAAGCCTGGTCTATGGCCGTCCCGCGGCCATTCATGTCGAACCCGTCGAAAAAAAGCCGTTTTATCATTTTCTACCCGGCTCAAACGCGTTTTCCCTGGGCACGGCCGGCTGCCCGTTGAGCTGCCGGTTCTGCCAGAATTGGGAAATATCTCAGGCCAGGCCCGAAGACATTCGCACATCGGTTTATTCTCCCGAAGAGATCGTTTCTTCGGCCGTCCGGAAACGCTGTTCCGTCATCGCCTTCACCTACAACGAACCCACGGTTTTTGTCGAATATCTTACGGATATTGCCCGGCAGGGCCGGAAACAGCGGATGAAAAGTGTGCTGGTAAGCTGCGGATTCATGAATTCCCGGCCTCTGGATGAGATGTGCGAGGTTCTGGATGCGATCAAGATCGATCTGAAGGGCTTCAGTGCGGATTTTTATCGCGATGTCTGCCGGGCGGAACTGGACCCGGTCCTGCGCAGTATCAAAGAAATTTCCAGAAAAGGGGTTCATCTGGAGATCGTCAACCTGGTAGTCCCCACCTTAAACGATTCCCCATCCATGATGACCCGTCTGATCGAGTGGGTGGCCGGTGAAA
>JAPLJE010000679.1:0-4535 GCA_026388755.1 Deltaproteobacteria bacterium
AACATGTGTGTGCTAATGCTTTGTTCATGCTTACCTCCTTTTGAGTTCTGGCCACAGAATCAGCACTGTTCCCTTAACTCAAAAGGAGATTTTTCTAAATACTATAGCATAGCTTTTTCAATTCTCCCCAGCGTAGCTGGGAGCTTAGCTCCGGAGTTATGAAACGGTTATATTCGTCCAGTTTGAAACCGGCGATGACGATGGCAATGAGATTTTTGTGTGTGTCACAAACCGGGTATGTGTAATTGATCGACTGGGTTTTGCTGACTCTACCGACGATGTATTCACCAGTTGAAAAGTCGCCCGTCATTATCGCGTCCTTGATGTGTTTGCGGTCTGCAAGATTGACGGTGCCGGGCTGGAAGGGAGAGGAAGCGGCAAACATGTTTCCATCCGGCGTTGCCGCCGCGATGGTAGAATAATATGGATGGCGCTTGTTTAATTCGCTGAAAACCTTGTTGCATGCCTCCGCGTCCAACTTTTGCACCTCGGGTAACTGGGCCAGGGTGCTGAGCATCATTTCGATGCCGGCATCAATCTCTTCCTGCTGGGCTGCCAGGCTCTGAACCAGAAGTAAGGCGTTGTTTTTTGCATCGTTGATTACATGGTTGCGAAAGTGTAAGCCAGATGCGGCAATGATTCCTGCAACAGGAAGAAAGGCAAACAACAAAAGTATCAGTAACTTCTTGCGAATGGGCAAAGAGGCAAAGAATGTTCGAATATGCATGACGCCTTACTCCTTCCACAGATTAACAGTAAGAATGAGAATAGCGATACATTTTTTATAACGGTCTCTTTATAAGAAATATCAAACTCCCCCAAATCCAATCGGGGCAATGTGTGCCTCCTTCATTCTTCGGCGGCGTACAGATTTCATACTCTTTACTTCGTCCCTTCCAGTTTTACAGTTCTTCATTGGTTGGCTTTTGAAGTGATAATATCGTATGTCAAATCAGTGCTCATGTATTGCGCATTCTTGCATTATTCTTGAGTCTGGTTATCTCAACAATACTTATGAATTATTTCTGAATTGATCCTGTATGATATTTTTGAAATAATTGTCAATTTTTTAATGGAATAAAATAGCACCGACACGAAAACATTAGACAAAATGATGAGCGACCGAAAACTGACAATTTTTTGAAGTATACGGTTCGTTCCCACGTGAGTGAAGAACACTCGTCGTCCACCCAATCGCTCAGGTATCCAATCGGTTCATCCCCACGTGTGTGGAGAACGCTCTACTTTTTTTTTTTTTTTTTACTCTTTCATATATTGCTTTTGCAGGTAGCCTTGCCTCAATTGATTTAATCTCTATTACTTCTTCCGTGTTGAAAAACTCCCGCAATCTCCAGGTCCCATCGCTTTCCTTTGAAAAATATTCTATGTGAACCGTATCCTGATCGATCAATATGTAATCGGTCAGTGCTTCTATGCTCCGATAGGCTGTGAATTTCGTACCGCGATCGTAGTCTTTTGTCGATTCCGACAGTACTTCCATAATCACAACCGGGTTTGTAATAGTGTCTGAACGGCCTTCGGCAAGTATCATCTCTCCACACACAACGACAACATCCGGATAAGTATAGTGGATATCCCTGGCAACCTGCACGCGTAAATCGTTTGAAAATGCCTCACATGGCCCGCCCCTGAATTGTGAGTTCAGCAGACTCGCCAGATTTACCGTAATCCTGCTATGATTGGGAGTTCCACCTGCCATGGCAAAAACATCACCACAGTAGTATTCGCTCCGAAGTTCCGCAGTATCCTCGCGTGCAAAGTATTCTTCGATACTGATATACTTTTCGTTTGCTTTTGACATGCCTTTAATCCTTCTACCCGACGGAAAGCATTGACAGCCGAGCGCAGGCGGGCGAGACGCCAGCGCTCCCAGTATTTTCACGGTAAATAATGAGAAGTTGGTATTGACCCTGTATGAATTTCAGCGAGTTACGTCAACAATAATATCTTCTGTTTGATAAACCCGCTTCCTCTTTCAGTGGTTCAGAGTCGTTGTCGAAATCGTCAACATCATCACAGCAATTTATTGTTGATCATCAACATGATATTTGCCAAAGATTATTGAATGATGTTAAATGAAGAAAGAGAGAATAGCAGGTGATCATCAAATCAGCAGGCGGAAATGCCGAACAATCAGCGTATGTTAACCACCCAAAATAATCGATGCTGTAACAACTCTATTCAAAAGGAAAAATGAATATGGCGCAAATGACAGAACGGATGAAGGAGCTCTTTGACAAAGTCCGCACCGTGGTGCTTTCCACGGCAAGCATTGACGGCACACCCAACGCGGTTCCGGTGGGAGCCAAAAAAATCATCGACGCAGAGACCATTCTCATCTCCGACCAGTTTTTCAATAAAACCCTGGCCAATATGAAAGCCAATCCTAAAGTTGCTGTAACATATTGGGAAGGGCGTGAAGGATACCAGTTGAAGGGTACCGTCACCATCGAAACCACGGGTCAGCGATATCAAGAAACAGCTCAGTGGATCGAGGAAATGAGCAACAAGGCAGGATTTCCCTTGAAATCCAAGGCCGCCATCATTCTAAAGATCGAAGAAATCTACGGGATCGCGCCCGGACCGGGCGCGGGCAAGCAACTAGCATGAAGGAGGCTCAAATCCATGCCTCCTGGCCAGCCGGGTAAACATCTGCGCCAATCCGGCCCCCAGACTGAAAATCGATCCGATGTCGAGGCTGAAAATCGATCCGATGTCGAGGCTTTTATCGGCGGTCTGATCAAAAAACACATTGAGGCTGGATTGCATTCCCTCTTCCGGTAGCCAGTGACACACCATGATGGGCAGCTTGGGCAGGGGATAAAGCACAACGGAGATATCCGACTGGAACTGGGGATCCACCTGTTTGCCGCTGAACATTTGCACCATGTCGTCAAAGAGCTCGGTGTAGCTGTCCGCCACCTGTTTCATCTGCTCCTCGCACCGCTTTTGAAACAGCGGATACCGCTCCCTTCCGTCCGCGAGCTCCCGAAACGACCGCCAGTCGCCGGTGGGATCCATGCCTTTTCCGTACAGAACGTAATTGAGAAATGGGACTGCCACCCAGGGATTGACATGAATATCGGTTGAAATCGTACCATTTCGGGTGATGCTGAAATCCTTGCCCATCACTTTGATGATCAGTCTGTCATTTTCATACCGCCCGCCGGTGCCCCCTGTTGCTGCCTTCAGGTCGATACCCTTGATCAAAGTTTTGAGCTGCTCCAGATAATCATCCCGGTTTTGTTCCACGTCATACCGGTTTTGGGAATTGTCGGAATAGGTGTCGATGATCTGCCGGTCCAGTCTGGGGCATTCCGACAGAGGGCGTCGGCCCGTAAATACGGCTCCGGCAAAGGCCATGCAGGTTTTTTCGCCGCACCGCCTGCAGTTGGATTTGTCCAGAAGCTGAAAAATGGTCATGGCGTTTTGGGGTCGTAGCATGATTGCATACCTCCTGATCTATTTACCGGGAAAATAATCAACATGGCCGGTTTGATACTTTGGCCAGGATGAAACGGCTAACCTGCTGTTTCCGTTCGGAGCAGCGCATACAGGTGTTTGCACTGATGGTGAAATGCGCTGGATTCCCGCATTCGGGGCCGTTTCAAAGGCACGGCAATGTCATGGCGGATCCGGCCGGGATTTTTATCCATCACCAGGATCCGGTCCGCCAGGGTGACTGCCTCGGTCACATCGTGCGTGACAAACAAAATGGTGTGAGAAAGCTTTTTCCACAAAGTCAGCAAAAAAGTCTGCATCTCTTCGCGGGTTTGAGCGTCAAGGGCCGCAAAAGGCTCATCCATCAGGAGCACCTTGGGATTTAAAATCAGTACACGGGCCAGGGCCACCCGCTGCTTCATGCCCCCTGAAATCTCCCTCGGCAGGTAGTTGCGAAACGCCTCAAGATTCACCAGAGACAAAAATCGCTCTGTTTCCTGACGCACGGATCGAGTGCCAAGCCCCCTGCCTTTCAATCCGAAAGCGATGTTTTCCGCCACCGTAAGCCAGGGGAAAAGCGCATCTTCCTGAAAAACGACACATCTGTCCGGCCCCGGTCGGAAGACCGGAAGACCGTTTAAGGTTATCTGCCCGGCACTGGGGGGAATAAAGCCTGAAAGAATCTTAAGAAGCGTCGTTTTTCCGCAGCCACTCGGCCCCAATACGCAGATCAATTCGCCCGTGCCCGCTTGAAAGCGGATGTTTTCAAGGGCGTGGAAAGTGGTCTGATTGACGCGGAATATTTTGGAAAGCCCCTGAACTTCAAGAACCGCCTCCGGCTCTACAGCCTGGGCCGGCTGGGCCGAAATGAGTTTCAGCCGGGTGCTCACGGGGTCCGCCTTGCGCTTTTAAATAGCATCCGGAGCAGGGTCCTTAACAGATAGTCGCTCGATTGCCCGAGCAATGCGATCAACGCGATGCCGACGATGATGACATCGATCTGCCCCGACATGCGGGCATCCATGATGACGGCTCCCAGGCCGCTGGAGACCCCGGTCAATTCCCCGAGAACC
>JAPLJE010000679.1:4568-5458 GCA_026388755.1 Deltaproteobacteria bacterium
GGCCGCTGGGGACCCCGGTCAATTCCCCAAGAACCAGATAGGCCCAGGAAATGCCAAGACCCAGGCGCAACCCGGCCACGAGATGGGACATGGCGCCCGGGATCAGGATGGCGAAGGTTCCGCGGATCCGGCCTACGCCCATCATGGCGCCTGCCTGGAGCAGAATGGGGGGAACGGTGCGGGCGCCGGCCGCAGCGTTCAGATAGATGGGGAAAAAGGCGGCAAGGGATACCAGAAACACGGTGGTCTTCATCCCGATGCCGAACCAGACCAGGGAAAGGGGCAGCCAACTGATGCCGGGTACGGCCCGGACACCATTGACCGACAGGGAAAGCAGTTTTTCCACCCATTCGAGGCGACCCGAAAGCATGCCAAGAGGGACTCCCACGAAAGCGGCCAGGGAAAACCCCATAGCCACCCGCAAAAGGCTTGCAGTTGCATCGGTAAGGAATCTGCCGGCATAAGGGCCGTTGCCATCAAGCCCGAAGATATACGCATATCCGGTCTTGGCAATATCTTTGGGATGGGGAAGAAGGTATCCCGGAATCCACCCGCTTTGACTCACGATCCACCATGCCACCACCAGAGTCCCCGGTATGATCCACGGCAGCAAACGATAGGGCTTTGGCCGGTCGTTCATTTTACATCCAGGCTCCGTTTGACAGCCTGGACAAAAGAAGGATCAATCAAAGCTGTATAATCCGGTTGTTTTTTAATGATGCCCAGCGACTGCATCCGTTCTCCCAGGGCCTGGACCTTTCGAATGAAGTCCGCGTCCATGTCCCAGGTCAGCTCAATATTCGACGCCACTTTTTCAAGAACCGGAAGCGCCGTTCCGAATTCCGCAGCTTTGCCGAGCCAGACGGGTTGATTTTCCATGAGATACCGGG
>JAPLJE010000225.1 GCA_026388755.1 Deltaproteobacteria bacterium
GGTATTTCAGTTTGGTAAAGCCGATTCCGTGCTCCCCGCTGACCACGCCTTCCAGCTCGACCGCCTTGGCCATCACCGCGTCCGCGGTTTCCGCGGCCCGGATCATCATGTCCCGGTCATTGGAAAAAACCGGAATATTGACATGGACATTTCCGTCGCCGGCGTGCATGTGGGTGGCGATAATGATCAGCCTGCGGCGAATTTCCGTGCGCTGCTCCCGGATCCGGCTGCAAACAGTTGGATTTCCGTGAAACAGCCCTTCCAGCTCGCCGATCAGATGTTGGAGTTGTTTTTCCTCCCGAAGCGCGTCTTTGCCGGCAATTTCCAGAAGATCAATGGCTTGGCGGCACAACTCCCGGGCCGGCGCCAGCCGGCCGCTGAGCCACTGGGGGTCTTCCGTGGCTTCCAGCTCTTCCAGAACCGCGCCAATCTGCCAGACAACGGTTTTCTGGTTGTAGCGATCCTCCTCGCCGTTAAAAGAATCCACAAACATCGCAAAATCCGCCAGGGCGTGCAGCGGCAGAACGATGTCCTCATTCAGCTTGAAGGCATTGGTCCGGCTGGCGATCGCTCCCAGACGTTTTCGGTCCTGCCAGAACTGCCGGGCTTCTTCAGCGTCTCTGGCAACAAAGAGACAGGTGTTGGGATAGGGCTTCAACAGCGCGGCTAGGCGGTCCTTTCCCTGCGCCACCTGTTCCGCGGTATATCCGACAATATCGATCAGGAGCACGGCTTTTGGCAGGCGGGTTCGCGGGGCCTTGACCTTGTAGGCGATGGCCCGGACATATTCCTCATCAAAATGCTCGAGGGCCATGAGCGCTTCCCGGCCCTGATTCACAAAGGCCTTTGAAATGTTCGCGATCACCCGGCTCGCCTCATCCATGTCTTCACCAAAAAACTCCAGACAGCAGGTGGTTTTGTGGGGATAGGCCGGATGAAGAATGAATTCCGCGCAAGTAATGATGCCGTCGGTTCCTTCTTTCTGAATGCCCGGAAGGCCGCCAAGGGCTTTGTTCGTGATGTCTTTGCCCAGGCCCGGGGTTCGGATATCGGATGCGTCCAGGGACAACCGGCGCACCAGGCTGTTGTGGTTGTCGCGGATTTCAAAAAGAACCGTGTCATCGGGCAGGATTTTGCGAAGCGGGTGATGGATGCGCCGGACGGCCCACTCCTGCCCCTGGGCCATGGTGATCCGGTACGATAGCAGGTTGTCAATGGCCGTTCCCCAGAGCACGGCGGTTTTTCCACCGGCGTTTTCCGCAATATTTCCCCCGATGCTAGAGGCCCAGGCGCTGGTGGGGTCTGTGGCAAAAACCAGCCCGTTTCGGGTGGCAAGGGAAATGGCCTGTTCAGTAATCACCCCGGCCTCCAGCCGCATCACCGCGGATTTTTGGATGGATCCGTCCGGATATTCAATCTCTGTCTCGAAAATCCCGTAAATGCGGTTCAATTTTTCGACATTCAGCACAATGCAGTCGGCGCCGACCGGAACGCTTCCGCCGGTCAGTCCCGTACCGCCGCCGCGAGGGATAATCCGCAGCTTGAGTGCTGAGATCGCCTTCAATAAGGGAGAGATCTGGGCGGCTTCGGTCGGATAAGCAACGGCGAGGGGAAGATAAAGCCGCCAGTCCGTGGCATCCGTGGCATGGCTGATCAGGGAAAATGGGTCAAAACACACATTTTTCTCGCCGATGATGGCGCCGAGCGTGCGATGAATCTGTCTACGCTTTTCCCGGATACTGAAAAGCGCGATTTCCAGTTCCGCCAGAAAGGACCGGCAGGCGGCAATAATGGCCTGTTCATCCGGATCAACGGTCAGATGGGTATGGACAGCCTCTAGATCGTCTTTGGCTGTGCGCAAAAAATGTTGACGCCTGCGGGAATTGTCGATGAGGTCCTGATAAATGAAGGGATTGCGGAATAGAATAAAAATATCCCCGATAAAGCGAAGCAGGAGCCTGAGTAGTTTTCCCCTGACCCGGCGATAGCGGAGCTTTTCAAGGGCATACCAGGCTTTTTTTCCCAGAAGAAACCGGACGATCTGGCCGTCATCCGCCGAAGTATAATTGTAGGGGATTTCCCGGTCCGTCATGATTTGTACCGCCAGGTGTCATATGGGGCCGAAGAAAAAAATGGCTGTCTCGTCAGGATGTTCATTGCGGTCAAGGCTGCGGCCATGAAAATAAAAGAATTATCTTACGCCGTATTTTGTCTTTAATTCCGTCCAGGTAGCGCTGGCCATCAGGCGCTTGAGACCTTCGTTCAACATTTTCAGGAACTCGGTGTCTTCTTTTCGACAGGCATAAGCGGTTTCATCATCCGGCTGCCCATAGCTTCCGATAATCTTTATGGGCATTCCTTTTTCCATGAACTCATCGGCGGATGACAGAGATATTGCTGCAACGTCAATACGGCCGTTCAGGATATCATCCATGGCCAGCGATGCGGAATCGTACTGCTGAAGCATGAATTTCTTTTCCTTATCCTCTATCAGCTTGTCTTGAATCCAATTGGCCTCTGAAGAGCCGCGTTGAACACCCCATTTCATATCTGCCTCCATGGTCTTATCCGGCATAATGGGATTCTCTCTTTTGGCAACCAGAATCATCACGGTTTTATAGTAACACGTGGAGAAATTGACCTGCTGTTTACGCGGTTCGTCAACGCTCATTCCGGATGCAACGAAATCTATTTTACCGGCTTTCAGGGTGGGAATGATGGCATCCCACTGTGTGGGCTGGTGTTGGACCTTGAAACCCATTTCTTGGGCAATCCAGTTAATGGCCTTAATATCAAACCCATCGGGCTCGCCTTTGCTGTCAATGAAGCTGAACGGAGGATAATTGGCGTCTATTCCGTTAATATAAATTTTTTCTTCGGCTGCGGCCACGCCGCAGAACACCATACCGGCCAGTGCCAGTATTAAAAGTCCTTTAAATAATGATTTTTTCATTCAATTCCTCCAAAATATTTAATAGTCCTCCATACTCGAGTGGTCGATATGACCACGATAAAATACGAAAACCATCCGTTCAGGAATTCCCTGGTCACGGCATTTTCCGCGCTGAAAACTTTCGTCATATCCTCAATTCCCAACTTACCTCTTTAATTTTGACCTAATATCCCCTGAATTGTCAATATCAAATCCTTTAGGTTTTTTCTTTGACCTTCATGCGCCGGATCGCCGGCGCCATGATTTCGCCGATAAGGGTCCGGTAATCCATTCCGGCAGCCTCGCCGATAATGCACAAATCCGACCATCCGGGGGTCAGCCCCGGCAGCGGGTTGCATTCGATGAAATGGATACGGTCTTTTCTGTCCAGCCTCAGATCCACCCGCGCCACATCCCGGCACCCCAGGGCCATGAATGCGCATCTGGCCACATTCTCCAGGTTTTTTTGAAGCGACCGGTCGATATTCGCCGGCGCCTGATAAGAAATGGATTCGTTGGTGTCAAGCTTGTGCTCGAACGCATACACCGGAAATCGGTCTTCTTTGTTGTTAAAGAGAATTTCCATCGGCGGTAGCACCTTGGGCCGGTTTTCGCCTAACAGCCCGACGGTGAATTCCCTTCCGGAAAGATATTCTTCAACCAGGACCGGCTGGTGATATTTTGAAAGCAGTTCACGGGAAAGCCGCCTGAGATCTGCCTCGTCCTGTACCACATTCATTCCCATAACCCCTTTTGAACTGCCTTCGGCAATGGGTTTGATGATTACCGGAAAATGAAGGTTTCTGGGAAGCCGCTCCTTTCCCGTACGCATGACGATAAAATCGGCTGTATTGATGCCGGCCTGGCGCACCATTTTTTTTGCCAGAACCTTGTCCAGGCATATGGATAGGGCAGCTGGATCAGATCCCACGTAGGGAATATTCAGAAGCTCCAGTATGGCCGGCACCTGGGATTCCCGATTTCGGCCATGGATGCCTTCGGCAATGTTAAAGACAATATCCAGGGGCATGGAGCCGATGATGGACGGCAGCTCCGAAGTGGCTTCAATTTCCACCACTTCATGGCCGTGGGATGAAATGGCGCTGGTGATGGAATCGATCGTGGCCCGGCTGTCAAATTCCGCCTCTCTGTCATCATCATTTGAATCCAGGGGCTTGATGCGCTTCAGATTGAACGTGAATCCAACCTTCAGAGCCTTTCGCCGGTTTCGGGAACGAATGGACAACTGGATTCCGTAACGCTCCACAGCGCTTTTTATCACGGCATCCAGAACCGCCTCCATGGTGGCAAGTCCGGCAAGCGCGGCGGAAGCATGGACCGTTGCGCCGGGCTCCAGGCTGGGAAGGGCATTGGCCTCAATAAAATACAACTGGCCTTCGGAGGTCAGCCGGTAATCCAGCCGGGCCAGGTCGCGAATGTCCAGGACCTTGCAAACGGTTTGGGACAGGCGCAGGAGGTGTTTTACGGTTTTGGGGGAAAGCATTGCCGGCACCTTGACGGTTACGGCATCGGGCAATTGCTGAAGGTTGTAATCATAAATGACATGTTTATGATCCGAAACCACCGAAGGGTCAAAGCGGTATTCACCAGGTGCAAGGATTCCCCCGGTTTTTCGGGAGGCTTTTTCCAGAAAGGGGACAATCACATCCTTTCCCTCAATAAACTCCTCGATCAGAACCGCGGCGGGATATCGGATCAACAGTCCCGTCACCCGTTTAAGAAGCTGATCCGGCGTTTCCACGATGGATTGTTGGTCGATACCCTTGGAGCTGCCTTCATAATTGGGTTTGATCATCACCGGATAGGTCAGATCCGGCTGCGTCCAGTTGTGGACGCTTTCCACAAACA
>JAPLJE010000127.1 GCA_026388755.1 Deltaproteobacteria bacterium
ATGAGCTTTGTTGGATTCGAGTCCAGGTCCACCATGTTTCCCGCTTCCTTGGCCGCCTGGGTACCGCTGTTCATGGCAACGCCGACGTCTGCCTGGGCAAGGGCCGGCGCATCGTTGGTTCCATCGCCTGTCATGGCCACCAGATGCCCCGCGGCCTGCTCACGGCGAATGAGGGCAAGTTTATCCTCAGGCCGCGCCTCGGCCAGAAAGTCATCCAGACCGGCTTCTTTGGCAATGGTCGCCGCGGTTAAAGGATTGTCCCCGGTAATCATGATCGTGCGGATACCCATGGCTCGAAACCGCTTGAAACGATCCGGAAGCCCTCCTTTCACGATATCTTTGAGATAAACGACGCCAAAGACTTTTTGAGAACTAGCCACAACCAGGGGGGTCCCGCCCATATTGGCGATCCGATCAACATCGGCCTCGACTTCAACCGGCAGGGCAGCGCCAATGAATCCGCGAACTGCGTCAGCAGCGCCTTTGCGGTATTGCTGACCCGCCACGTCAACACCGCTCATCCGTGTTTTTGCCGTAAAAGGGACGAACTGGGCATGGCTCAGGTCATGGAGCTCCCGTCCCCGAAGCCCGAACTCCTTTGCCAGAACAACAATGCTCTTTCCTTCCGGGGTTTCATCGGCAAATGAGGCCAACTGTGCAACAACCGCAAGTTCTTCCGCCTTCACCCCACGCGCGGGAAAAAATTCGGTGGCCTGGCGATTGCCCATGGTGATCGTGCCGGTTTTATCGAGCAGAAGCACATCCACGTCACCAGCCGCCTCCACGGCACGGCCGCTCATGGCCAGCACGTTTTTCTGGACCAGCCGGTCAATTCCCGCAATGCCGATCGCGCTGAGAAGCCCGCCGATCGTGGTGGGAATGAGGCAAACGAGCAGCGCAACCAGAACCGGGATGGAGAATATCACATGGGAATATGCTCCAAAAGGCTTCAGGGTCATTATCACGATGAGAAAGATAATCGTCAGAGCGGCCAGCAGGATGGTCAATGCAATCTCGTTTGGCGTTTTCTGGCGGTTTGCGCCTTCGACAAGGGCGATCATGTGATCCATGAAGCTCTCGCCGGGATTGGCGGTAACGCGCACGACGATTTCATCGGAGAGAACCCGGGTTCCTCCGGTTACAGCGCTCCGGTCTCCGCCCGACTCGCGGATCACCGGCGCGGACTCGCCCGTGATGGCGGATTCGTCAACCGTTGCCGCACCTTCAATCACTTCGCCATCGGTCGGAATCACCTCTCCGGCTTTGATGACCATGACATCGTTTTTTCGAAGAGACTCCGCGGAAACGGATTCCAAAAGTCCGTCGCGACGCCGGCGATTGGCAAGGGTCTGCGTGCGCGACTTGCGCAGCGTGGCTGCCTGGGCCTTGCCCCGTCCTTCGGCCATGGCTTCTGCAAAATTGGCGAACAACACGGTAAACCACAGCCAGATGGCGATCTGGAGGACAAAGCCCACGGGTTCACCGCGCAAGGGCGCTGCCGCCAGTTCCGCGGTTGTCACCACGGCGCCGGCAAGGGTCACAAACATCACGGGGTTTCGCACCATACCGCGCGGGTTGAGCTTGCGAAAAGCATCCGCGACCGCAGGAACAAGAATGGATTTATCAAAAATGGAACGCGCCTTTGTTGACATCTTTGCTCCTTAAAACAAGTTGTTGGAATTCATCATCAGGAAATGTTCCACGACAGCGCCAAGACTCAGCGCCGGCAGAAACGTCAGTGCCCCGACAAGCAGTATCGTTCCGACAAGAAGCAGCGTAAACGTCGGGCCGAAAGCCGGAAAGCTGCCAACGCTCTGGGGAACGATCTTTTTTCGTGCCAGATTTCCGGCAAGGGCCAGCACGGGGATGATGACAAAAAATCGCCCGAAAAGCATGGCCAGCCCCAGTGTCGTGTTGTACCAGGGAGTGTTGGCTGAAAGACCGGCAAATGCACTGCCATTGTTATTGATCGCTGAAGTGAATGCGTAAAGGATTTCGCTGAAGCCGTGCGGACCGCTGTTGTTTAAGCCCGCAATGCCCCACTGGCTGATTGTGGCCCAGGCGGTAAATCCGAGCAGGAGTGCAGCAGGGATCAAAATAGCAAGGGCCGCGACCTTGACATCAAAAGCTTCGATTTTCTTTCCCAGATACTCCGGCGTACGGCCAATCATCAGCCCTGCCAGAAAAATCGCCAGCACCACAAAGATCAATATTCCGTAAAGCCCTGAGCCAACCCCTCCGAACACCACCTCTCCCAACTGTATATTGAACAGCGGGACCAGTCCCCCCAACGGCGTGAAGGAATCGTGCATCGCGTTGACCGCGCCGCAGGATGCATCGGTTGTAACTGTCGCAAACAAGGCCGAATTGAAGATCCCGAACCGGACTTCCTTTCCTTCCATGCTGCTATAAGCCACATCAACGCCAAGAGCCGTAAGACGGGGATTGCCCTGGGATTCGGCCCACCAGCACACCAGAGCGCCTGCAAGAAAAAGCATGAACATGGCGGACCAGACAGACCAGCCATGCTTCTGGTTTTTCACCATCCGGCCCAGATAATAGGTGAGGCTGCTCGGAATCGCAAAAATCGCCAGCATTTGCAGAAAGTTTGAAAGCGGCGTCGGATTTTCATAAGGATGGGAAGCGTTGGCATTCATGAAGCCACCGCCGTTGGTTCCCAGCATTTTTATTGCGACCTGGGAAGCGACCGGACCCTGCGCAATGGATTGAGCTGCGCCGGTATCGAGTGTTTTTACCGCTGTATAAGACGAAAAATTCTGGATCATTCCCTGCGAAACCAGAAACACCGCAAGAAGCAGACAAATGGGAAGATAAAGATAGAGGCACTGACGAATCAGATCCACCCAGAAATTGCCGATGCTTGCAATTTTATCGCGGGAAATACCGCGTACAAGTGCCGCAGCTACCGCGCATCCCACGGCAGCCGATGCAAAGTTATGAAAGGTGAGTGCAACCATCTGGGAAAAATATGACATCGTGCTCTCGCCGACATAGCTCTGCCAGTTTGTGTTCGTTGTGAAACTGGCACTCGTATTGAACGCCAGATCCGGTGAGACGGACCCGAATCCCTGGGGATTGAGCGGCAGCAATTGCTGAAGCCTCAAAATGCCGTAGGTAAACAGCATGTTCAAGATCAAGGCGCGCAAATTCTGAGGAAAGAGGCGTACGACTAGTACGCCGCAATGACGAAGGATGAAGCGCAACGCAGAGATTGGACAGGCGGAACGTCGGTACGAAGCCATCAGAATTTGTCAGGCCGTAAAAGCGCCGCAAAGAGATAGACGATCAGACAAACAGCCACGATACCCACGAGAATATCTTCCATCACGGTTTCCCCCCCGACAAAAAAATAACATAAACGGCACACAGCACAAAGAACAACACTGTGATTACGACATAGACAGCATCCATCTGAATCTCCTTTAACAACTCGGGTAACATGCCTGAATGATTTGAAATATCCTTCGGTACATTCAACCTTCAGTCTGTTACAGGTTAAATGACGGCCTGCAACGTAAACGAAAACCGGGCGCCTTTTCCTACCTGGCTTGCGACATCAATATGCCCACCGTGGGCTTCGACAATTTCCCTGGCAATGGCAAGACCTAACCCGGTGTCGCTGCGATGTTCCTGTTCCGGAACACGGAAGAATTTTTCAAAGATATGCGGCAGGTATTCTTCCGGAATACCCGAACCCGTATCCGCAACGATAAAGCGGACCACACTCTCCTCGGATTGAGCGGTTACGCTTACCTGACCGCCCGCGGATGTGTGTTTAAGCGCATTGCTGAGCAGATTTTCAAATACATATCGAAGACGCAGCTCGTCAGCCATAACGGCAGGCGTGCCCAACGGCACGTCAACCGCAAGAGCGACCCCACGATCCATAAAAGCGGTTCGCATTGCATCAACGGGCTGCATAACCAGTAGTTCGGCAGCCACGGGTTGAAGTTGCATCCGGGATTGTCCCGATTCCATCCGGCTGATGTCGAGCAGGTTTTCAATGATCCGGTAAAGCCGGTCGCTGTCTTCACGCGCCGTAGCCAGGATTTCCGTCTGTTTGGGCGTCAGTGGACCCAGTTTCTCGCTTAACAGCACATGCATTGCCAGCCGAATGGAAGTGAGCGGCGTTTTGAGCTGATGCGAAACCGTTGAAATCAATCCACGCTTTAATTCGTCCAACTGGCGCATACACGTGAAATCTCTAAGAATGAGCGTCACGCCGGCCAATTGGTTCTCTTTATCCAGAATCGGAATGGCGTCGGGCATAAAAAAAAGCTCTTCGCCATCCTGAAAGACCTGAACAACAGCATCCGGGTCATTGGACCGAATGGAGCGCAAATCGCTGGATGCGCGCAAGAAGATTTCCTTGATTTTCGCGTTTCCCGACGCATCAACCGTGGCTTCTGGCTTCAGACCAAACAACCTCTGAGCCGCATCATTCGCCAGTTCGATTTTTCCG
>JAPLJE010000662.1 GCA_026388755.1 Deltaproteobacteria bacterium
CGATTCGGCATATCCGCTGGCAATGACGGTGCGTTGACCCGGATGGTACGTCAGAATGCGGCGGTATGTTTCACACCCATCAATTCCCGGATCCATGATCATATCCAGAACCAGAATATCCACGTATTTGTCTTTCAGGAATTCGACGGCCTGTTCACCGCTTTCCACGGTATGGACCTGGTACCCCAGTTTCTGCAGCATCAAGGCCGCAATTCTCCGCTGCTCCGGAATATCATCCACCACCAGCACCTGTTCGTTTCCCATGCAATCCGAAATCGTCAGATAAGACTCTGTTTCGGAGAGCGCTTCCCGGGTGGCTGGAAAATAGAGTTCAAACACGGTTCCATCCCCTTCTGAACTCTTCACATCGATAAAACCTTCGTGATCCCTGACAGTTGAGCTGATCAGGGTCAAGCCCAGGCCTGTTCCGCTGCGTCCCAGTTTCTTTTTTGAAAAAAAAGGCTCAAATATTTTTTGCAGATCTTCTTCGGCAATTCCGGTTCCGGAATCAGAAACGCTTAAAACGACATATTCTCCTTCCGGAATCCGCTCATACCCGTTCAGCGGCTGATCCAGGTATTTACAGCAAGTGGCGATCGCAACGGCTCCGGCGACCATGCAGGCCTCCATTGCGTTGTTGACCAGGTTCATGAGTGTTTTTGACAGATTAACCGGAGAGCCTTTGACATTCAGATCGTCCTCATCCAGTTGAACGGAAAACGCAACATGAGAATTGACAGAAAGGGCGTGGACATATTCCGGGGACTGCAGAAAATCCTTGATCAACGCGTTCAGGGAAAACACTTTTTTGACCGTAACGGCCTGACGGGACAAAGATAGCAGATCCTGTACCACTGCCGCAGCTTTCATGCCGGATTTTTGAATGATCTGAATTGGCTGGCGAAGCGGATGGTCGTTTGCCATATCCATAAGCAGCATTTCCGGATAACTGACGATGCCGCTGAGAATGTTGTTCAGATCATGGGCAACCCCTGACGCCAGTTTGCCGATGGTTTCCATTTTTTCAGCCCTTTTAAGCTGATCCTGTAATTGCAGTCGCTCTTTTTCGGAATGCTTACGCTCCGTGATTTCCTTCTCAAGCTCAAGATTGATGCGTTGAAGCTCAGCCGTCCGCTCTTCAACCCGCGTTTCCAGAAGCTGATTGGCAAGGGTTACTTTTTGCTGTTCAATATTTAGAAGTTTAACCAGATAAAAATCCCGGCGCGCATAATACTCGAACCCATAGCTCGCAGCCATACCTGCGAAATTGGCACTGACGATAAAAAAACTGTTGTTGATCAGCATGGGCACAGAAATGTCGGTCCACCCAAAGGCGCAGATTTCATAGAGCAGCAAAAGCGCTGACCCGGCCGCGCTGGCCCAAATAAACCGGATACGGATAAATGTATATCCCAGAATCATCACCAGAATAATTCCGGCATAATAAGTGTCATTGAAGGGAGACGGCGCCACCAGAATCATCCCCACGATGCCGGCACCGGTTAAAAAAAAGAGGGAGGCCAAAAGAGGCTGCATCAGGGCAAGAAAAATGTTCCGATAGGAAAACAACGCCATCGCCAATAAGGCCGGACACACCAGGGCATAGCGGATCAACCAGATAATGTGTTTGTGAAGTGGGAGCAGAAGACTGTCAAGAATACCAAATCCCCCATAGAGAACAGCGCCGAGAGTCAGCGTAATTCGGACATTTGGCAAAGACGTTTGCGCATAATCTCGCTGAAAAGCGGCTTCCAGGTGGCTGTTCGGACCTGAAAAGGCCAGGCTAATGGGATTCAAAACCATTCGGTCCGACCCTGAAGTATCGGCCCCAGGTTTTGATTTTTTTCGAACAAATACATTGGATATTTTCATTCATATCCCATCGTATTGGAATTCTGGCGACCTTAAAGAATTGCTTTAAATTTTTGGGTATCACCTGTCCGGTAATGAAGTCAAGATTGTTTTCATCCAGGCTGAAAACCTGAGTATGGTTTTTTCCTGTTTATCCGTACCTCTCACCGGCAAAAGATTCAATGGATTCGTGTTTGCATAAGTCGGATGATCTATGATAATATTCATCCGGAGTCGAACCATTGCAGAAATGGTCAAAGACAAAGAAAGGAACAGACGCATGGCGATTTCCCCCCTTGCCGGCAAACTTGCCCCTCCGGAAATGCTGATTGACCCGGCCCGAATCGAGCAGGCCTATTATGCGCGCAGGCCCGACCTGAATGATCCAGATCAACTGGTCAGTTTCGGCACCAGCGGGCATCGCGGATCGCCGATTCACGGCACGTTTACCGAAGCGCACATACTGGCCATTACACAGGCCATCTGCAACTACCGGCAGAGCCGGGACATTGATGGCCCGCTTTACATGGGAAAGGACACGCACGCACTTTCCGGACCCGCCCAGCGCACCGCTATCGAAGTTCTGGCTGCAAACGGCGTGGAAACCATCCTTCAGGAAAATGACGGCGTAACGCCGACACCGGTCATCTCACGGGCTATCCTCGTCTATAACCGCGACCGCAATAAACATCCTGCCGACGGCATCGTCGTGACGCCATCGCACAATCCCCCGGAGGACGGCGGCTTCAAGTACAACCCGCCAAACGGAGGCCCGGCTGACACCGATGTGACAAAATGGATTCAGGACCGGGCCAACGAACTGATGCGAAAGAACAATGCCGACGTCAGGCGCAAGCCGTTTGACACGGCCATGAAGGCGGACACCACGCACCCGCAGGATCTCATCCTTCCTTACGTGAACGACCTTCAAAAAGTCATCGACATGGATGCGATCCGCAGCGCCGGCATCCAGATTGCCGTGGACCCGCTCGGCGGCTCTGCAGGACCCTACTGGGAGCCGATCCGCGCCATGTATCACGTGGACCTCACCGTCGTAAACACGAAGGTGGATTCAACCTTTTCGTTCATGAGCGTCGATCACGACGGCAAGATCCGCATGGACTGCTCCAGCCCCTATGCCATGGCAAGCCTTATCGGACTCAAGGATCGGTATCAGATCGCCTTTGCCAATGATCCGGACGCGGATCGCCACGGGATTGTTACCCGGTCCGCGGGGCTGATGAATCCCAACCACTATCTGGCCGTTGCCATTCATTATCTGCTCACGCATCGCCCCCTGTGGTCCGCGGCATCCAGGGTCGGCAAGACCCTGGTCAGCAGCAGCCTTATCGATCGGGTGACGCATGAGCTAGGGCGCCGGTTATTTGAAGCCCCGGTTGGCTTCAAATGGTTTTCGCCGGGTTTGTTTGACGGCTCCTGCTGTTTCGGAGGGGAAGAGAGCGCCGGCGCCAGCTTTCTTCAAAAAGACGGCAGGGTATGGACGACCGACAAAGACGGGTTGATCCTTGGCCTGCTGAGCGCAGAAATCACCGCGCAGAAGGCCGCGCTCAAGAAATTAACCCCTGAGGCCGTTACGGCAAAGAAACTGGCCGGTGAGCCCATTGTGGCCAAACTGACGCGCGCTCCGGGCAATGACGCCCCCATTGACGGTCTCAAGGTTGTCACACAACAGGGATGGTTCGCGGCCAGGCCCTCGGGAACGGAGAATATCTACAAGCTCTATGCCGAAAGTTTCAAGAGCCAGGCGCATCTGGATGCCATACTGGAAGCGGCCCAGAAAATCATCGCCCGATCGCTTCAATGACGGATGCGCTCGTTAAAAGGCATCAAACTTTCCGCTTGAGAGGACAGGAATGAATCTTCCGTCACACAAAACCAAAATCGTCTGTACGATCGGCCCGGCATCACAATCTCCCGAAGTGATGGAACGCATGTTGCTCGCAGGAATGAACATAGCCCGCCTAAATTTCTCACACGGGGATTTTTCGGAACACAAAGCCATCATCGAAAATCTTCGAGCGGCATCGGTTAAGACAGGGCACCACC
>JAPLJE010000119.1 GCA_026388755.1 Deltaproteobacteria bacterium
GCTATGAATATGATTCGACTAACAATTGACAACCAGTAAGTAACCACCGCTAAAGGCCTCACAATTCTAAAAAAAAAAAAAAATGCTGGCATTATAATTCCTACCCTCTGCTATCATGAAAGATTAAATCCAATAGGATCTTGCCGCATGTGCGTTGTAGAAGTGGACGGGCAATCCGAACCTGTGACCTCGTGTACAACGCCGGTTGAGGATGGTATCTCGGTTACAACCCAGTCGGATCGGCTTTTTCGTCTGCGCCAGGAAGCATTGAAGATGATTTTGGTCAAACATCCGCTGGATTGCCCGGTTTGCGACAAGGCCGGCGCATGCATGCTTCAGGATCTTACTTTCGAGTACGGAATTAAAGACATTGTCTGTGAGGCGCCTAAACGAAATTATATTCCATCATATTTTACAACATTTATCAAGCATTGGTCGGAGCGCTGCATTTTATGTCTGCGTTGTGTCAATGCCTGCAAGGAAGTACAGTGCATCGGCGCCATTGACATCGACAATTCGGGGGACGCGCCCCAGCTTACTTTTAACCGGGATAAATGTGTTTCCTGTGGCGAGTGCGTGCAGGTGTGTCCCGTGGGCGGGATGCTCGAGAAGAAATCCTCATTGCGCTGGCGGGCGTGGGAAACGACCCAGATACGCACCACTTGCCCCTATTGCGGGGTTGGATGCCAGCAATTGCTGCATGTGAAGAACGGGAGAATTGTCCAGGTGACCGGCGTCGAAGACGCTGAACCCAATAAAGGCCGATTGTGCGTCAAGGGAAGATATGGGTTTGATTTCATTTATTCCGAAGATCGCCTGAAAACGCCGCTGATCAAGGAAAACGGTCAGTTCCGGGAAGCATCCTGGGATGAGGCACTGGATCTGGTGACCCAAAAATTCAAGGAAATCATCGCCAAACATGGTCCGGATGCGCTTGCCGGCGTTAGTTGCGCCAGAAGCATCAATGAAGATTCCTATAACATGCAAAAGCTTTTCCGCGCAGTGATCGGCACCAACAATATCGATCACTGCGCACGTACCTGACATGCGCCCACTGTCGCCGGACTGGCGACATCATTTGGTTCAGGCGCGATGACCAATTCTTTCAGGGAATTTGCCAAAGCCAAAATGTTTCTGGTGATTGGCTCCAACATGACCGAGGCCCATCCGGTCGCCTCCACATTTTTGAAAAATGCGGTGCAGAATGGCGCTCAGCTCATTCTGGTGGATCCCAGAAGACAAAAACTGGCGGATTTTGCCCAGGTTCATGCACAAATCAAGGTGGGAAGCGACATCGCATTTTTAAACAGTCTCATGTATGTATTGATTGAGGAAGACCTATACGATCGAAAATTTGTTGATTCCTGCACCATCGGATTTAAGGAACTGAAAGAAAAAGTCCTCGCCTATCCACCCGAGATGGCTTCAAAAATCTGCGGCGTCAGCCCGGACATGATCCGGGACATCGCCCGGAGACTGGCTGCGACCAAACCCTGCATGCTGTGCTATACGCTGGGGATCACCGAGCACACCTGCGGCAGAAACAACGTGGTATCCACGGCCAACCTGCAGATGCTGCTGGGAAACATGGGCGTGGAATGCGGCGGCGTGAATCCGCTCCGGGGCCAGAACAATGTTCAGGGCGCCTGCGACATGGGGGCTCTGCCCAACGTGTTTCCCGGATACCAGAAGGTGATCGATCCGGCGGCCCGGGCGAAATTTGAAAAAGCCTGGAACGTCGATCATTTGCCCGATAAAAACGGTCTGATGATTCCCCAGATGATGGACGGCCTGGTAACCGGCGCTGTTAAGGGGTTTTACATATTTGGCGAAAACCTGGCAAATACCGAGCCGGATATTAAAAAAGTCGAGCATGAACTGGCAAGCGCGGAATTTATCGTGTGCCAGGATATTTTTCAGACCGAAACCACCCGCTTTGCGGATGTGATCCTTCCGGCTGCAGCCTGGAGCGAAAATGACGGGACATTTGCAAGCAGCGAGCGCCGGGTCAGCCGGGTCAGGGCCGCCAGCCCCCCTCCGGGGGATGCCAAAGCCAACTGGTGGATCTTCAAACAGATTGCCAAACGCATGGGGCAGGACTGGTCCTCCGACAGCGCCCGCGAAATCTGGGACAACGAGGTTTCCCAATTGGCCCCATCTCTTGCCGGCATCAAATATTCACGACTTGAAGGCGATGGCATTCAGTGGCCCTGCACCCATGACCAGCATGCCGGAACCTGTTTTCTGCATAAGGATGGGGAGTTCAGTTGCGGTCTGGGCCAGTTTGTTCCCGTGGACTGGACTCCGCCGGCGGAAGTTGCGGATGAAAAATACCCGTTTGTGCTTTCCACCGGCAGAAGGCTGTATCATTATCATACCCGGACCCAGACCGGCCGCTGCAAGGGCTTGAACGATCTTTTAAGCGAGGAAACGGCCGACATATCCCTGGAGGATGCCAAGGCACTGCACATCGAACCTGATGAGAAAATCCGGGTGAAATCCCGCCGAGGCGAAGTGACCGTCAAAGCACGAATTACCCCGGAAGTGCCAAGAGGCATGGTCTGGATGGCGTTTCATTTCCGGGAAACCTGCGCCAACTGGCTGACCAATCCGGCCTTTGATCCGATCACCCTGACCGCCGAATACAAAGCCTGCGCGGTCACTATTGAAAAGATCGGGAATTAGGAGACGCTTTTTGTCACTGGCCCTTGCTGAATTTGTTCGCAAGATACAGGGCAATTCCGGACAATACGGTCAGGGCTATCACCATCATGTTGGCTTTTGACCAGTCCCCGCTGCCTGCACTGGCGTATATAGCCAGCGGCATGGTATTGGTTTTTCCGGGAATGTTTCCTGCAATCATCAGCGTTGCGCCGAATTCGCCCAGTGCACGGGCAAAAGATAATATGACGCCGGCCAGAATTCCTTTTCTGGCCAGCGGCAGGACAATATAAGCTGCGGTTTGAAATTCGGAAAGCCCCAGGGCAAAAGACGCCTGGATGATGTTTTTGTCCACGGATTCAATGGCGGATCTGGCGGTTTTGATCAAAAGCGGAATCGCCACGACAAATGCGGCCAGCGCCGCGGCATACCAGGTGAACATGATGCTCCATCCGGTCCACTGATAGAGAAGCTTTCCGATATATCCGCTGCGGCCGAAGAGGATGATCAGATAATAGCCGGTAACCGTGGGCGGTAAAACCAGTGGCAGCGTCAGGAGCATATCGATCACTTCCATGCCCCTGAATTTGGTTCTGGCCAGAAAATAGGAAATGGGAATGCCGCATAACACCATCAGCATCGTGGCTGTAACCGCCACCTGAAGGGAAAGTCGGAGTGAAA
>JAPLJE010000470.1 GCA_026388755.1 Deltaproteobacteria bacterium
CCCGACGGATCTGGAAATTGAACTGGCCCAGCTTGTGATTGACGCAGTTCCCTCCATAGAAATGATTCGAATGGTCAATTCCGGCACCGAAGCCACCATGAGCGCCATTCGGCTGGCGCGCGGCGTCACCGGCCGCGATCTGATCATCAAATTTGACGGCTGCTACCACGGCCATGCCGACGCGCTGCTGGTTTCCGCAGGCTCCGGCGTTGCCACCCTTGCCATTGCCGGCAGTCCGGGTGTTCCCGATGCCGTTACTTCCCAGACCCTTTCACTGATCTACAATGACAGCGAGGGCTTTGTCAGGATCATGGACAGGATGGGGGAGAAAGTGGCGGCAGGCATCGTTGAACCCGTTGCCGGAAACATGGGAATGGTGCCGCCGGTACCAGGCTTTCTGGAAACCCTCAGATCCGAAACCACCCGATGCGGCAGTATTCTGATTTTTGATGAGGTCATGACCGGATTCCGCGTGGCGCATGGTGGCGCCCAGGTCCTGTACAACATTTCACCGGATTTGACCACCCTTGGGAAAATCATCGGCGGCGGACTGCCGGTCGGCGCTTATGGCGGAAAACGCGATATCATGGCGCAGATCGCGCCGCAGGGCCCGGTATATCAGGCCGGAACCCTTTCCGGAAACCCCCTGGCCATGGCCGCAGGCATTGCCACCCTGGAGCAGATCAGAACGCCCGGTTTTTATGAGGCATTGGATACAGTATCAGAAATGCTGATCGACGGCATTGAAGCTGCCATTCAACGCACCGGCATCAAAGCCAGGGCCGGGCGGGTCGGCTCGATGGCGGGTCTGTTTTTTACCGACAGAATCGTCCGCAATTTCGACGACGCCAAGACCGCCGATCTGGCCCTGTTTTCGGCCTTTTATCGCGGAATGCTGGAACAGGGGATTTATCTGGCGCCGTCCCAGTTTGAAGCGCTCTTTATCTCCGCAGCCCACGGCAAAGCCCACATCGAAAATACCGTTCGCGCCGCAGAAGCTGTATTTAAAGGGCTTGCAGCGTGAGTTCAGGTCCCAACCACATTCCCGAAAATGTACAGCAAATTTATTTGATCGCTGTGTGTGGAACCGGCATGGGAGCACTGGCCTGTTTGCTGAAAGATTTTGGCTTTAATGTGACGGGGTCCGATCAACAGGTATATCCTCCCATCAGCCTCCTTCTCGAAAACAAAGGCATTCCGGTCCTGGAAGGCTTTGATCCGGATCACATCACCACGGATTACGACCTGGTGGTGGTGGGAAATGCCGTCCGGCAAGACAATCCCGAAGCCGCCCGCATGAGGGAGCTGAATCTTCCGTTCTGCTCCATGCCCCAGGCCATCAACCATTTTGCGGGTTTCGGGAAAAAATCTCTGGTCATCGCCGGCACCCACGGCAAGACCACCACATCTGCTCTTCTGGCCTGGATTCTGTTCAGCGCAGGATTTGACCCCACTTACATCATCGGCGGCATTCTGAAAAACTTCGGCACAAACTACCGGGTGGGCGACGGCCCTTACATGGTGCTGGAAGGGGATGAATATGATACGGCCTATTTTGACAAGGGACCGAAATTTCTGCACTATGATCCGATGGCGGCAATCCTGACCAGTATTGAATTTGATCATGCGGACATTTACAGCGATCAGGCTGCCGTCAGAAATGCTTTTGATACCTTCATTTCAGGGATGTCTTCGCAAAGCACGCTGGTTGCCTTTGACCAGGACCCGATTATTCATGATCTGATTCAAAACCGCCCTTGCAGGATATTGTCCTACGGCACGGACGCCGGATCTGCCTGGAGACTGGGAACTCATTCGACTGCTCCGCCCTGGACCCTTTTTGATGTCATGAAAAATGGGGGACTCTGGGGCCGGCTTCAGACGCGAATGATCGGCGAACACAATCTTTGGAATGCGCTTTCCGCCATTGCGGTTGCCGATACCCTGGGGATTTCGCCGCCGGAGATTTCCTCAGCCGTGAAGACCTTTGAAGGCGTTAAACGCCGGCAGGAAATCCGCGGATGCAAAAACGGAATAACGGTAATGGATGATTTTGCCCATCACCCCACGGCAGTCCGGGAAACCCTGCGCGCAGTCAAATCGTTTTATACAGCCGGACGCATCATTGCCGTGTTTGAACCCCGCACCAATTCCAGCATGCGAAGGGTATTCCAGAATGACTATCCGCTATCTTTTGATGGTGCAGACCTGGTGTGCATCCGAAACCCGCCGCTTCTCCACAAAATTCCCGAAGAGGAGCGGTTTTCCTCAGAGCTTCTGGTCAGAGATTTAAAATGCCGCGGCATTGACGCCCATTTTTTCCCGGATACCGAAGCCATCATTGATTTTCTGATTACTGCAGCAAGACCTGAAGATCTGGTTCTCATCATGTCCAATGGCGGTTTTGACCAGATTCATGATCGCCTTTTGGCTGCGCTCTGACCCCGAACCTCCCGGATATAGATGAATTGATTAATTGGCGATTCAGGGGAATTTTTCGATACCGATGAAAAAGCCTTTCCGACATCTCATGACGGGACTTGGCGTGATGCTTGGGGTGAGCATCCTACTGGGGATCAGTGCCCTCTGGTATCGGCATACCGATCACGCCCGAACACAAATCCTGAATGCACTCAATCGCCAGATTCCTTCGAATCGTTGATTGTTTTCAGGAAGAAGCCGCCGAATGTGATCATCTGTCCGTATCTATTTCCTGGCGGCAGTTACTCCAGGGAAAGATTCACATACAATCTGCAAACATTGAAAAACCTTGGGTCAAGGTATCGGTCGACCCTGACGGCACCTTGAATTTTTCCCGCATTTTTTCTGATCCTTCTTCTGATTTAATAACTGCAGATGCTCAATCCAGCCCTTTTCTGCCCTTTGTTTTGGATGCCGTGACCCTTACAGACGCCACCCTAAGTTACGAGGATTCACGGAAAAACCTGTCGATTTGTCTGGAAAATATGGATGCGGACATATCGGCCGATTTCCTGAAACAGGCGGGTAAGACCAATGTCCGGATCGGAAGCGGCCAGATCTCGAGCCCGATATTTCATACCTTGTTAGGCCCTGTCTCTATTCTGGGGAGTCTCGATGACGGGAAAATTATACCGCTGCATCTCAGCCTGTTATCCCCTATCCTGAATGTCGAAATTTCGGGAAGCATTTCACAAATCTGGCAAGCTCCTCAGCTTAGCTTTACCGTGAACATGGACAGCACGCTTTCAGAACTTCAGCAAAGCCTTGATCTCAACACCCCGATCTCAGGCATAGTCCATGCAACTGGAGCCATTTCGGGTTCAATTGAAAACCCGGACGTTTCCCTGAACCTGACCTGCGCACAGGCAAAGGTTTCCGAATATTCGCTGGATCGTCTTCAAATGACCGCCTGTCTCAAAGACCGAGTCCTTACCATGGATTCCATTTCCGAACCAGCAGACAAAGGCACAATTCACATCTCCGGTGCCGCTGATCTGAGACAGGCATTTCCGTCCGGTGTTTTCGCGGCTCCGGATACCCGGGCAGCCGTATCCGCCAATATGCATATTGGGCTCGATTCCGTAAAACTCTCCGGTTTTCAACCTGGGGCAACCGGTATGGTCACGGGGATGCTATCCCTGCAGAGTAAAGGGACGTTGGACCAGCCTCTGAATGCGGATGTCGAGATGGACATCCAGGCCGGACAGGTTTCACTGGACCCGGCCGCAGCCCCGGTGAACATGAAGGTCAATGGCCAGGCCCGGTGGGACAGCGGCAGGCTTCAGGTCCACCATCTGACTGCCCAGACAGGGACTACACGCCTGACAGCAAAAGGTTTTTGGGGTCCACCGGACCACACCATCAACGGCGAGTTGACCTGTCAGTCCGACGATCTTTCAAGCAGCCTGTCTCCTCTGGGTATTCGGGGGGCAGTCGGGAACTTTCGGGCTCAGGCCAAAGTGTCCGGAACATTGAAGGCCCCGGCATGCTCTATTAAATTAAAATGCTCAGGGCTGGGATTCCGGGACATCCGGCTTGGCGCGATAGAACTGGATGCGGAGCTGGAGCCTTCGGGCATTCTTCGCATCTCCACCCTGTCCTTAAAAAATATGGGATCTGAACTGACAGCCAAAGGCCAGCTACCAATTCTCTCGGGCAAAGCCATGGATTCCGGCATGACTTTTACTTTTACTGCGGCGTTTCGTCAGATTGAACCTGTTGATTTTATGCGTTCGTCTATCATTCAAGGCATGATTGACGGCGACTGCAAACTGGAAGGAACAAAAACTTCGATGTCAGGGTTCCTGCAGTTCCAGGGAAAAGATATAAAAATTCAGGCTGTCCGACTGGGAAATGTGACCGGAGACTTCCAACTTTCTGAAAGTGCAATTCAAATTCAGCGTCTGTTTCTACAAAACCGGCGTTCACGAGCGGATTTTACCGGCAGAGTTCAGGTTTTCGACCCCGGCACCCGTAAGCTTAATCGGGCGCTGCCTCTTTACCTGAGCGGCTCCGGAACCCGTTTGTTTGCAGAAGATTTCGTGGATTATTTAAAAGGGAAATTTTCACTGGCTGCCGAACTGGAAGGAACCCTTGAACAGGTCAGGGGAACAGCAACCCTTGAGTCTGAACACTTGAATGTGGGCCCAAAGCTCTTCTGGCAGAATCTGACATCCGTTCAATTGGCAGCCAGTTTTCAGGATAACAAACTGAATATCTCAAGAGCCCGTGCAATTGTGGCCCCCGGTGAACCATTGGAAGCCTCCGGATGGATTGCGATGGATGAGACATTTCACTTTGATTTAAAGGCTGACGGCATAGATATCAATCATGTGGATGTCCTTTCCGGCATTCGGCCGGCTGGAGAGGGGAATTTGGTTTTAAACCTTTCGGGAAGCGGAAGCCTGGATCACCCCAAGATTCAAGGCGATGTCGTTGTGAACCCCTTCCGATTTTATGACAGCAACTGGGACAATACCCGCTTTCAGTTGGATATGGTTGATGCTCTTGCCCGCTTTCAGGTACAATCACCGATTCGCGGCTCAGCATCCTATCAGTTTCAAACTTGTGATTATACGGCTGACCTGGATTTCATTCAAATGGAACTCTCGCCGTTTTTCCAATTCGCGGATCTGCCGGGCTTCGGCGGAAGGGCTTCTGGAAAACTGACCGGTTCGGGAAATCTCAACTCACTGAAAACCCTGAAAGCCGACGCTGGTTTTTCCGAACTTTCACTGAATGCAAATGGAAAAACCATTATCGAAGGCCGAAACCTGCAACTTGGCATTCAAAACGAAGCCATCATCATCCCGCAGAACCGCCTGACCCTTTTTCAGGAAGGAACCCTTGATATCGGAGGTGAAGCCCGGCCTGGCCAGACTGTAACGCTTCGCCTGAATGCCGATATTCCGATGAAGGCAGTAAGGCATTTCAATGATGCGCTTTCCGACTTACGCGGGAATCTGATCATTTCCGCTCTGATGAAAGGTTCCTGGTACAGTCCGGAAACAGAGGCTGTTGTGGATATCCGGAATGCAGGATTGTTTCTTGATAAAAGCTCGCAGGATATTCATGATGTAAACGGCCGGATACATATCACCCCCAAGGCCCTGACCATTGACCCAATTGAAGGGCAACTGGACAGCGGCCGCGTCACGCTTAAGGGGAAAGCGGCGCTCGACACCTTCCGGATAACAGGCATGGATATTCAGATGACAGCATCGCAGCTTCCGGTCAAAATCGTCGATACGCTCGATGCCAAACTCAATGCCGATCTGACCCTTCAGGGCACGGCACAGACACCTGTGATTCAGGGAGAAATCGTCGTTCTGGAAGGCCTGTATTATAAACAAGTGAACATCAATCCGATCCGGTCTCTGATTCAGCGTGAACGCGGCTTTCAGGCACATCCGGAAATTGTTTTTCCGTCCGTGATCCAGAATACGCTCCTGGATATCCGGATTCCACCCCGCAACCTGTTTATTGTGGACAATAATCTGGCGCAGTTAAATCTGTCTCCGGACATGCACATTACCGGAACCCTCCAGCGCCCCATCATCCAGGGCAGAACAAGGATTGATTCCGGAAGCCTTCAATACCAGAGCACAACATTTACCGTCAAAAAAGGGTTTATCGATTTTACCAATCCTTATACCCTGGAATCTGTAATAGACATTCAAAGCCAGGCTGCCATCCAGAACTGGACCGTCTTTCTGGATATTTCGGGGCCGCTGGACAAATTGAATCTGAAGCTGTCATCTTCTCCTTTTCTGGAGGACAACGATCTGTTATCCCTTCTGATAACGGGGAAAACATCACGAGCCACAATCAACAAAACATCCGACAGTTCAGCCTCTTCACAAAAAATGCTTGCCGATCTGCTCTCATCCTCTATCGGCAGTGATTTGAAAAAGGTATCCGGACTGGATATTCTGGTAGTGGATTCGACCGGTGAACGCCGCTATATCCATGATGATCCCTTGAAAGTGACATTCGGGAAAATCATTTCCCCGCAAATCACTCTGAAATATGCGGTTGAAACCAAGGGCGGCGTGACGTTTCAGCGAACCATCACCGAATACATGTTCTTCGAAAATATTATTCTCAGCGGATTTCAGGACAGCCGGGGTGTTTTTGGAGGAGAAGTCAAATTTCGCCATGAATTCCGGTAAAAAACTTGAGCAGATGACAGTTATCAGACGGCGGAAGATCATAAGTCGGAAAGTCGGGAAAATCGGCTTTTCAACGCTTCGCCGTTTCACCGCTTCGGTTTTGATGGTCGTCTGCTGCCTGCTTTTGTCATTGTCCCGAACCGTCTCCGCCGATTCACTCCCGGAAGAGCTTCCCTGCTTTTCCAAAGACCTCGGTGGGCGGATAAAAGACATTCAGGTCCATGGCGCTTTCCCCCTGTTTGAGCGGGATATTGTGAGCGCCATGACGATCTATATCGGCACTGCCCTGGACCACGCCAGAATATCTTTTGACCTGTCAGAGCAGAAATCCCGGCTTGAATCATATTTGAAAGAGCAGGGTTTCACAGACCCTTCTGTCACAGTTCAGGCATTTCCGGATGCATCGGACAGAAGATCTTTTGGCCATTATGTGGTTCAGGTGAATATGGATAAAGGCCATTACCAGCATCTTCAAAATATCCGATTCACCGGTGCCGGAGCTTTGGCGACCAACCATGCGTTTTCGGCCCTGAGACTTAAAACCCGGATGACGACCTGGAAAAAGGCCTTATTGCCGGGCGTTTCAGGCCGCTTGATTCATGCCGATATTCAGAAAG
>JAPLJE010000137.1 GCA_026388755.1 Deltaproteobacteria bacterium
ACCCTACCGCCATCCAGCACTGTTACCACATCGCATAGTTCGCTCACCACATCCATGTGATGTTCGATGAGAATAATGGTGATGCCACGCTGGTGAATGCTCCAGATGATTTTCACCAGTTTATTCACATCGGGAAGAGATAGACCCGCGGCGGGTTCGTCCAGAATCAGCAGTTCGGGTTTGCGAGCCAGGGCCCGGGCAATTTCCAGAAAACGCTGGTCCCCATAGGTCAAGTCCTTGGCGCTGATGCGCGATAGATGCTTGAGTTTGACCAGTTCCAGCAAGGCCAGCGCATCCGCCTGGGCGCGCTTTTCCTCTCCCCTGGCCAGACCCATCAGCACCAGCGGCAAGGGGGTGCGGTAAACCCCTTTCATGGCAACCATGACATTGTCGAGGGTGGACAATTCACTAAAGAGCTGCAGGTTCTGGAAGGTGCGCGAAACACCTGTCCGCGCCACATGAAACATGCCCCTGGGCAGGACCTTGCCATGCAGCAGCATTTTGCCGGCTGATGGGGCATAAAGTCCAGAAATGACATTCACGGCCGTACTCTTGCCGGACCCGTTGGGACCGATTAAACCATGGATCTGACCGGAATGAACCGTGATGGAAATCCCGTCTACGGCTTTGACACCGCCGAAATAACGCTTCAGGTCCTGCAACTTCAAAAGAGGGCCGCCATCCGGCGCCTTCGCCGGAAGCACCCTGTCCAGAACAGTCGCAGGAGGCAGCGCCGGCGGATCAATGTGAAACAGTCGTGTTAGAAAACGGGCGGCAAAGCCCATCAAGCCTTCAGGCAATCCTACCACCACCGAGAACAGCATCAGGGCAAAAATAGCCTTGCGCCAGTCCTCGGTATTTTTCACAAACATTCCCCCCACTGCAAGCAGTCCCATGGCGAGAATCGGCGCAATCGCCTGGAACGGCCGGGTGGTCTTTTTCATCAGGCCCCGTACTCCCGCCAGTAGGGCCGCCAGCAAGCCGATCGCGGAAATGACTAAGAATAGAAACCGGTTCGACAGCAAATTGGGCAGCAGCACAATCAGGGAAGCGCCAAAAAAAGCGCCCCATAGACTTTTGCGGCCGCCCAAAACCACCCCCAGCAGCAGGATGACCATGAGTTCATAACCAAAACTCTGAGGTTGTAAGTATTGGAAATTAAAAGCATAAAGTCCGCCAGCCAGGCTGCCCAGCGCCGAACCCAGGGCAAAGCCCGCCACTTTGTGTCGATAGGTGCCTATGCCCATGGCATCGGTGGCGATCGGGCTGTCGCGCAGGGCTTCAAAAGCTCGCCCCCACTGCGAGGAAAGCAGGTTGCGCATTGCCAGCCAGACCAGAGCCAGAAGAATCAGGCACAGCCAGTAAAACCCCTGGGCATTCACCGTGTGGCCCCAAAATATGGGACGGCTCACATGCAGGCCCTGCGCGCCACCGGTCAATCCTTCCCATTCGTTCAGGACGGTCGCACTCAGGGCCGAGAAACTCAAGGTCGCCAGCGCAAACTGGGGACCTTCCAGACGCAGCGCCGGAAAAGCCAGGAGGCCGCCAAAAATCAGGCCCACCAACATGCTGATGGCAAGCGCACCCAACATACCGAAACCCAGCAGCGAAACGCTCAAACCGGCCGCATAGGCCCCGAGCCCCAGGAAAGCGGCCTGGCCGAGATTCACCTGGCCCAGATATCCTACGGTCACATCCAGTCCAATCAGAAGAATTCCGTAAATTGCCAGCAGGGTCAGCAATCCGAGTGCATAGGAATTGCTCACCGTGAGCGGTATGGCAGCAAGCAGCGTCAGCGCAATGAATTCCGCACCGCGAATAAGTAACAGTCGTTTTAACATGATCCGCCGGATATAAATTGATATTATTTCGAAAAAGCGGTCA
>JAPLJE010000237.1 GCA_026388755.1 Deltaproteobacteria bacterium
CCCACGCACTGAATCCACGCAATCCGGGATATGGGCTTTCCGTCTCCAGACCGGATGGGCCTGCCCGCACAGGGGCCGGCGCTGCTGATCAGGCGTTCGAATTCCAGGTTGGTGAGAATATGGGGATAAACGCCATACCCCAGCGTGTTTTTATCGCTGGATGGGTTGTAGAACGCAGCGCCGCCTGCCAGCACAATGGCGCCAACCCGGATTTTTTCATCCCTTGCCGCCATGAACTCCGCAAAACGCTTTTCCACCATCGGCATCAGCACATCGATTTCAAAGGGCTTGATCAGGTATTCCAGGGCACCGGTTTTCATGGCTTCGATGGCGGTTTCCACCGTGGCATAAGCCGTCATCATGACGACCTTGACTTCCGGGGCGATCTCTTTTGCTTTTTTGAGAACCTCCACGCCATCCATGCCCGGCATCTTGATGTCCAGCAGCATGAGCTGAAATGGCGACTCCCCCAACCGGCTCAGGGCCTCCTGACCCGAGCCGGCCATGTCTGCGTCAAAGCCCTCTTCCATCAGCCATTCCCGGATGGAATCCCGGACAATCAGCTCATCATCTACAACCAGAACGCGAAACATTTTTCGTTCCATTTCCCGAAGATAAACAGCGCCGGTCGGGCATGCCGTAACACAGGCGCCGCATCGGGTGCAGGCCGAAAAATCAATCTGATAGGAGTTTAAAACCCTGTAGGGCGCCGCCGGATAAATGGCTTTTCGCTTTGAAAGCCCCGCATTGAAATCATCCGGGATTTCCACTGGACAAACCTGCGTGCAGACGCCACATCCGACGCATTTTAGCCAATCCACCCCGGCCGGCTTTTTTCGAAGCGAAACCTCATAACCGCCGGCTTCACCTGCCACGGCCATTACTTCCGTGGATAGACGGATATCGATGTTTTCATGAACCAGGTCCTTGCGCAGACAGTATTGAGACCCCGATTCCCGGTCCAGAAGCGGCAGCATCCGGCACATACCGCAGTGATTGGTGGGAAATTGATGATCGAGTTGGGACACGATACCCCCCAGATACGGCGCCTGCTCAACGAGCGTGACGCCATATCCGGTTTCCGCCAGGTCCAGAGCCGCCCGCATGCCACTGATGCCGCCTCCGACAATCAAGGCGCAACCTGCTTTTCGATTCATTTCGCTCTCCTTATCCAGACAAACCCACCACTTCAACAAATTCGTGTTCCCGGAACACGGTCATCGGCGGCGGCGCATCCGGATCTTGACCCGCCTCGTAATCAAAAGCGCGCTGCGTCCGGATGGCCGTTGCACGGAACAGCTCCGTCAGGGGGATTTCACTGGGACATGCATTGGAACACTGGCCGCATCCCACGCAGGCCGTACTCATGTGCACCAAACGGGTCAAATGGTAAAATAAAGTATCCGTCGGCATTTTGATCTCCCCTTTACGGTGCGCCCACTGAAGATACTGAAAGGGTTCATGATCAAATACGTCCGTGGTGAACACGCATTCCCGGCAATAACACACCGGGCAGGCGACCCGGCAATTATAGCAGTTGACGCAGCCCGCCAGATAAGCCGTTAACTTCTCAAGGGTATTTGTAGCCTCCCGGGTCTGGTCAAACAGGCTGTCCCTGGCCTGAATCCGCGTTGAAACCAGGGCCGCAACGGCTTCCATCCGCGAATCAGGAACAGCGGCCTGGTCCAGACCCAGACGTGAGAGCACTTCTTCCCCTTTTGGGCTCTGACCCTGAACCAGAAGATGATCCAGGGGCGAGATCCCCAGGAACCCGATGGCAATATCGGCGCCGGTGGGGATCGGGTGCTCGCAGGCCTTGCAGGCGGTTGTCAGGTCAATGCCTTCCATAATGGATGGCGATCCGGATAGCGCGCCAAAGAAAAATTTCAGGGTGGATGAATCCGGACCATCCGATGCATAACGCCGGTAATCCGAATTGCGATACGCGCCCTGACAGTCCAGCCCCATGATCAGGATTTCATCCATGGACCCTTGTTTGAGTTTAACCAGCTCGATAAACGCCCGGATTTCGCAGGGCCGAAGCACAACCGCAATTTTTTGGCCCAAGGATTTCCGACTCAGCCGGGAAACCATCCGGGCTGCGTTCAGAAAAAAGGCTGGCGCCAGGGGGTCGATTTCAGTCAAACACTTCGGGTCTCCGATCAGCGCCGGCATCACCACGGATTGAACGGGAAGGCGTCGGGGTGCCAGAATCGCACCGATGTCTTCCAACTCCAGAATGGATTGAAAAAATCTTCTGAGCGCACCCAGAATATCCTGCTCAGCGACCTCCAGTTTTCGAGGGGTTGACATCATATTTCCTCCGTTGTTTCATAAAACATGCGTGGCCATGGCGTTCCGGCCAGCTTTGGAAGGGCCTATCGCCTGAATCTGCGCTGCCATTTTTTGCATGATTTCGGCGAATTGAATACCGTCACTGGCGCCAATCCATGTCAGTCGCAGTCTCTCCGGCTCAAAACCAAACTGGGGAAGGATTTCCTTCAGAAGCTTTATCCGCCTTCTGGCCTTGAAATTGCCATTGATATAGTGACAATCTCCAGGATGACATCCACTGACCAGTACCGCATCCGCCCCTTCCAGAAGCGCTTTTAAAACATATTGGGGATCCACCATCCCCGTACACATCACGCGAATCAGGCGAACGGATTTGGGATACGACAGCCGCGAGGTTCCGGCCAGATCCGCCGCCGTATAAGTGCACCAGTTACAGACAAAGGCCACGATGGCAGGTTCAAACATTTCCATATCTTTCTCCTTTTCTCTCAACAAACAAATTCGTTACTTCTGCCCCACCATGCTGCAAATCGCATCCATCATCCCTTCAAATTCGGCGAACACATGTTCTTTTCTAAAATGCCGAACCTGGGCCGCACCGCTGGGACAGGCTCCGGAACAGCTTCCGCATCCCTTGCAGATGGCCTCGTTGACAACCGATATGCTTCGGCGATCGTCAAATTCAATGGCCGAGTAAGGACAAAGCGGAATGCAGAGCTGGCAACCCGCGCAAATATCCGGATCGATCCAGGAAATGACGGACTGAACCGTAACCCGGCCTCTGGATGCCAGGGAGAGCGCTTTGGCCGCAGCGCCGGATGCTTGGGCCACCGTGTCGGGGATATCCTTGGGAGACTGGCAGGCCCCGGCAATAAAGACGCCTTCGGTGGCCGTATTGAGCGGCCCCAGTTTGGGATGCTCTTCCAGAAAGAATCCATCGGCCCCCAGATTGACACCGAAAATCCGGCCAACGGATAGGGCATCCTTTCTCGCTTCAATGGCCGAGCACAGCACCACCATATCCACCGGAACCCGAATACATTTTCCCAGAAGGGTATCTTCGGCAATGGCAATCAACTTCCCTTTTTCCGCGGGGTTCATGGCCCGATCGGAAATCTCGGCAACCTTGCCGCGAATAAAATGCGTTCCTTCCTCCTGACATCTGCGGTAAAACTCTTCATACCCCTCGCCAAAACAGCGCATATCAATGTAAAAATCATAAACATGTGTGTGATGACCGACTTTTTCCTTGATCAGATGCGTGTATTTCAGCGCCGCCATGCAGCAGACCCGGGAGCAGTATTCATGACAGTTGACATCCCGGCTGCCGATGCAATGCAGAATGGCGACACTTTCCGGGGGTTTTGTAAATTCTCCGGCGGCATTTCGCATCAGGATCTTCCCTCCCGTGGGTCCGGTGGCATTGCTGATCCGCTCAAACTCGAGGCTCGTAAACACATTGGGAAAAGCGCCATACCCGAACTGAACCAGAGGCG
>JAPLJE010000636.1 GCA_026388755.1 Deltaproteobacteria bacterium
TACCCTCAGAGGATTTCAGGGCGCGCTCATGGTCATGCTGAATCACGGCATCACCACAGGGGCTTTGTTTATGCTGGTCGGAGCTATTTACGAGCGCAGCCACAGCCGGGAAATCGTCAATAACATGGGCCTGGGCAAATATCTGCCGGCCTATATGTTTTTCTTCGGCTTGTTTGCTCTCTCTTCTCTGGGATTTCCGGGAACCAACAGTTTTGTGGGCGAGCTGCTTGTTCTGATCGGCGTTTTCAAGGATAACCCCTGGGTCGGTGCCGCCATTATTCCCGGCGTCATGCTGGGAGCTGCCTATATGCTGAGACTCGGCCAGAAACTGGCCTGGGGAGAGCCCACGCAGGCCAAGGCCTGGAAGGATTTAAACCTGAGGGAATGGAGTTATCTGGTTCCCCTGGCGATTCTGGTTTTCTATATCGGACTTGCGCCAGGTCTTACCTTAAGAGCCATTGATCCCTCACTGAACCGGATACTGGATCGTTTTGCGCCCAACCCCAAACCGGCCATCGTTAAAACCGCTGTTTTGCCAAACACACAGAAAGGCATTATTGCCGGACTGTTCTCTTCATCACGCTGAGGAAGGAGAACCTTGTGAAGGTTGATTTTACGCTTCTTTTACCAGAACTGGTTCAGCTCCTGATTATTCTGGGACTTTTCGTTCAGACCCTGAAAAAACCGGGAACTGAGAATAAGGGGATCTTTGGCATCGGCTGGCTGCCATGGGCTGCTGCTGTCGGCATTGCCGTGGCCGCATTCAGCATGAAACGATCCGGGCTCCTATTTTGGGACGCTTACCAGGTGGACGGGTTGTCTCAATTTTTCAAGATGGCCATTGCCCTGGGTTTTGCCATCGCCTCTTTAAATGCCATGTCAGCCCCGACCGTAAAAGACGATCAGCGGGCCGATTATTTCATGTTTTTTGCCCTGAGCTCTCTCGGGCTCATGCTGATGGCCAGTTCCGTTGAACTGATCACCATTTACATATCGCTGGAGATTGCTTCATACAGTCTTTACGCCATCATTCCCATTCGCGGCAAGGATCCGCGCGCAGCCGAAGCCGGTATCAAGTATATTCTCTTTGGCGCGGCCGCAACGGCCATTGCACTATTTGGCCTGTCCTACATACTGGCGTCCCAGCACACCACCTATCTGAATCTTCTGGCTGCTAAGTCTTGGGCCTGGTCGGATTCTCCCCTGGCGGTTACGGGAATCACCCTTTTTATGGTAGGCTTCTTTTTTAAACTGGCCTTGTTTCCGTTTCATTTCTGGTGCCCGGATGTCTATGACGGAACCAGCAACGAAACCGCCGCTTTTGCAGCTACCCTTCCCAAACTCGGGGCAGTGGTTATCCTGATTCGACTGGTTGCCTTGCTTAAGCCTGAAATTGAAATTATCACCATCATGGCGGTATTGTCGGCAGCTTCCATGACATTTGGAAATCTGGCCGCTCTTATTCAGACGGACGTCAAGCGGATTCTGGGGTATTCCAGTGTGGCGCATGCCGGGTATGTGCTGGTGGGGCTGGTGGCCGCCAATGCCATGGGACTTTCCGCCGCCGGCTTCTACAGCCTGATTTATCTGCTGATGAACCTGACCTGTTTCTGGGTGATCTGCAGCCTGTCCACGGATGGCAAGAACCTGATGCTGGATGATTTAAACGGCCTTTACAAGCGGGCGCCGTATCTGGCCTTTGTTCTGGCAGTCGGCGCATTTGCCCTGGTCGGCCTGCCGCCCACGGCCGGTTTCATGGGAAAGCTTTTCCTTCTGACCGCTGCCTGGAACCGCGGATATAACTGGTTGATCATCATTGCCGCGCTCAACACCGCCATTTCCATTTATTATTATTTAAACATCGTCCGCCACGCCTACACCCAGGGAAGCGATGCCCTGCAGCCGGAAGTTACGAGATGCGGCAGCGCCATCTGGGGCGGGGTTCTGGCGGCTTCTCTCCTTGTTCTCGGTGTCATTCCTCAATCCGTTTTCCGCTGGATGGAGGAAGCCACAAGACAAATGATGCCATAGAAGTTTATGTCAGGAAAGTCTTTTGCCCTCATCCACTGTACGCGGTGAGGGCAAAAGCGCTGGAGACCTTCCTACATTACCGGTCCGCAGTCAAGACTCCGTCAGCATA
>JAPLJE010000535.1 GCA_026388755.1 Deltaproteobacteria bacterium
CTATACACAGCGACTTAAGTTATTGCGCATAATTTCATTAGTGTTTCGCTTCCACATGTCCATTCATTAAATTTGCTTTCCACGGCGGACATAATGCTTTCAAGAGTAGGAAAATACTCATTATGGGTACAGCACCTTCGAGTCAACTTCCATACCCGTTCAATCGGGTTGAGATCCGGACTGTATGGAGGTAAATAATCCAACTCGAAACGATCAATACAATTTTCGCGATACTGCTGGTGCAGTTTCGCATGATGATAACGCGCGTTGTCAGAAATTACGACCACCTTTTTCCCAGTGTGGCAACTAACTTTTCTGAGTTGTTTGATAAATTTCAAGAAAGTTTCTGCGTTGAACTTATCTTCTTCTCGACGGTACACAAACTTGCCATCTCGAAGACGGACAGCACCAAAGTAACCGACCTTTCGTCGAGTCGGTTCATGCATCAAAACCGGATCGTTTTCTTCGGGGGCAAACCACATACGGCAACGCGAACCGTGCTGCTGGAAATGGACTTCATCCATTGCCCATAAGTCAATTTCCGAACTCGTTAAGATATTTCGGAGCTTTTTTTATATACAGCCTGTTGTTCAATGTCTGCCTTTGCAATAATCGGTCTTGGCTTCCGCAACCGAAACCCAAGCTGGCGAAAGAGTCTTTGACTTTGGCGGACTCCAAAGTCAAAGTTAAATTGTTGCTTAATAAATGCTGACAACGTTTTGCCGTCCCAGATATTTGTTGAAAACCCGGCATCCCGAGGGAGCTTTCGAAGAGCCATGTTGATAATATCCAGGTGATGTTCTTTCAGTTTTCGAGGACGGCCAGGACGATCAGCATCAGCAAGTCCAGAGAAACCTTCTTGCTCGAAGCGATTCACCCAATATTGCACGCTTCTTGGTGCATCTCCGAGCAACGAAGCAGCATCTGGACATGTCATGCCTTGTGCGACCAGCAAGACGGCATGAAGCCTGTGATCATAACGCGCTTCCTGAGATCGACGAATTTCGTCTTGAAGTGCGAGTACCATAGTACCTGAATCTGAGATGGTTAGAGCTTTCATATAGAAAGCATAGCACATTATATTAGCATGCGCAATTAATTATGTCGTCATGTATAAAACCTGAAATCCGTTTACAAATTGAATATACTTAGACTCAATGATAAAGTTGATGATAACCAATAATTCGGAACAAGATTGGTTTCAAATCAATTAATGAATTCTGTTTTAGTTTTTAGGTATCAAAAACGAAAACATATGTCCATATTTAAAACAAGCTAATTTAAAAAGTTTCAAATTCCGAGAAAATATTTTTCAATATTCTGTGAAATTATTAATATCTTTATTGGATCCACTTTGCGTCACCCAAGACCCCTCGAAAGTTGTGGAAGTTGAGATTCAAGCCTACCTTCGCAAATTTCGCAGGCGGTGCACCTTCGAACCTGCAGACGTGAGAAATTGCCCAGGATTATCACCGCACTGATTTCGGGGGATATCATAACGATATATTGACTTTTGTTCTTTTCTGACAGATATGGATTTTTTATCTGCCGTTTTTTTATGTGATAGTTTCTTGCCAAGGTGTTTGAAGGACCCTATCGGAACATGAGTAATTGGATTGAGGAGATGAAGTCTTTGTCAAAGACAAGGGAAAATCCCTTCAGTAACTTTACTTCTTCTACACGACCTGTTCGAAGTGCTCGAAGAAGTTCGGCAAGAATTACGTTGTCATCTTGCAGCCGTTGTCTTTCTAAGGAAAAGGATCTCAAACTTGGAGATCGATCTCAACAAGCTTCCTTCACGGGATGCGCACGACTTGCTGACAAGTGCAATAATTCCGCGACCTATTGCCTGGGTGTCTTCGGTCAATGCTGAAGGTCACATTAATTTGGCCCCCTTCAGTTTCTTTACCGGCATCACGTGGTCTCCGGCCACGTTGGGTTTTTCAGTTGTCAACCGTCCGGACGGAAGTCGTAAGGATACAATACGCAACATCGAAGAAACCAGAAACTTCGTCGTGAACATGGTATCGCAAGACTTGGTCTCTCGGATGATAGAAACGTCGTCGGCATTCCCATACGGAACCAATGAGGCAGACGAGGCTAACATTCCACTTATACAATCGACAATTGTTGCTGCTCCACGTGTAAAAGAATCAAGAGTTGCCTTTGAATGTACCCTTGAAAGAATCATTACTATTGGGAAGGGGGCTTATGCAGGGAATTTGGTCTTGGGATCCATCCTTTTGATGCATATCAAGGATGAGGTCTTGGAAGCGGGAAAAACTGTTGACCCGACAAAATTTGATGTAATCGGCCGGCTGAGCGGCGGGACCCGCTTTTGCACGGTGAGATCGCTCTTCGAGATAGGAACTGAGGATGCAAAGGAAAGATAATCAATCGCTTCACCTGACGCGGCAAAGCCGCGCCGGTGAGCTCAATCGATAGGGTGCAAATAATGAACACATACAAGGCCATCCCGAAAATTTGGTTTCGTTGGCTTTTCGTCGTAGTGATCGGCGTGATGCTGTTTGGCATAAGCATGGTCCTGACGCCTGGCCTGATCAGGGCGTTCTTCAGCCTGCTGGTATATTCATCGCCGGTGACCAGCTGCATGGTGTCCTCGGTGCCGTAATGTTCGGTTGGGGCGCGATTATGCTTATGGCTCTCTGCGGTCCTTTTCGGCGAGGCAGTCGAGAAGGTTGGAATATGCTTACGGTATCAGTTGCTGTTTGGTTCGTGCCAGATACCGTATTCTCGCTTGGGACCGGCTTTTGGCAAAACGCTGTATTGAACGCAGTATTCGCTTTGCTTTTTGCAGTTCCGCTATCGGCAACATACAAGGCATTCGGAAATGAAGGAACCTAATCTGCCCATGAAGCGGAGAAAAAAGGCAATGGATGAGTTAGATGGTCTCGTAAAAGTCAAAAGCCGGAAAAACCATCTCTCGAATTTTTACTTTCTGGTTCATCTCTATTCTCCTTAAATTTTTGGATTATTGCTGATTGTGATTCCGAGGGAACCACTTGTATGGAATCAGCATCGGCACGTTGCGCTGGTAGTTTCGATACGCATCGCCAAAGGAAGCAATTAAGTCCCTTTCCTCCAGAAAAGTTCCGGTGATAATCCAAAATGTCCAGAGCCCATTAAAAAGCAATCGATCCGTGGTCACGGAAACTTGCGACCAAATCATCAGAAGACTAAAGAAGTAAAGCGGATGCCGGACCCACTGGTAAGTCCCCCGTACTGTAAAGAAGGATTCTTTTGCGGTCTTGCCCTTCAAGTAGCTCATAATTTCTTTAATGCCAAGCGGATCAATTGGTCGCAAGGAACGGATGGTGAAATAGAAACCGGGAATGGAAAGGAAAAACAAGGCACGCATCATCCAATAAGCCGTTCCATCCAACTCAACCCGAAACGAAGTCGATTTTTGCCAGAAAAGCATGACTATCAATAAAAACGATCCGGAAAAAATCGAAAAGAATGCGTCGAGGTAATCCCGGGGAATAAAACCGGATAACCATTTGCGAAAGCCTTTGCGAATCATGAGGCTGTGTTGAAAGAAGAAAAGGAAACAAAGCAGGGTGTTGAGAAAAAGTTTCGTTTGTTCATCAAGGCATAGATCCATCTGGCTTGGCAATCCGGTATAAAGGAAAACAGCAAAAAGAGTCAGGGAAACGCCGCCCATTAAACTGGAAAGCGCCATCACCATATAAGAGGGGAAACAGGATTTTGACATGCATGCTGTATTTGTTGAAATCCGATTTTCAATCTTCATTGCTTTCTCCTTCTTATAATGCATAAATGCACAATAATGCATATTTATGGTTAAAAAAAATTACCGCTTCTTGGAACAGCAATCAGGCGGGCAGCAAACCGAGATGCATTTCTTGATTTGCGTTAGAAACTGTTCCAGCTTGTCAATAAATACCTGAGCATCAATACTGTAATACATGTGCCGTGTTTCTTTTTCACAGCATAACATACCGATCGCTTGCATTTGATTCAGATGCCTTGAAACAACAGACCGGTCCTGAGGCATGTTTTCAGTAATGGAACCGATATCGGACCGCCCATGCAATATCAAATAAGATAAAATCTGAATGCGGGCAGGTTCACTCAGGGTTTTAAAAAATCGAGCGTCATAGGCATCGGAAAACTCTTTCAGAATTTCGGCTCTTGTTTGTATTTGTTCTTTTGTTTCCATAGACGCTCTTATATATGCACATTAATGCATATATCAAGAAAATAATACACATTCCATCGGATTTCGGCATTTCGGAGGACATCATACCTACTTATTGACTTTTTTCCTGTTCTGACAAAGGATATATGGTAAGAATCGTTGCCCCGGATTGGACGCATCATAACACCCAGAGAGGGAATCGTCGTCAGCCGACCTTTGTTGGATGGGGCTTGTGAATTATATATTGTGCGGAAATGAACTGGTTGGAATTTCCGCTTTCCCCGGTAAGAGTTTACATAACACCCAGAAAGGGATGCCCCGTTCAAAGTATAATTTAGATAAAAACCAAGAAGGGAAAGAACATGAAATCGAATTGTCCAACAACGGTATGGTTCAACGAACTAAAAAAGAAGTTTCACCAGCATATTGAAAGAGCCCATGAAATTGAAAAAAATATATGCCCGATGTCCTGTTTTAAGGGCAGAATTGACGCCGAGTTTTTTAAGAAATTATCCTGCGACAAAAAACAGCGGAAAGCTATGAAGCGCGGCATTGTAAAAGACCTTTCCATTCAGTTTATGGACATCAGGGGATTTACCACGAAAACCGCAACAATGGCTCCTGATCGCATCATCACGCTTTTGGATATTTTTATCCCTGAAATGATCCATATCATCATCAACCGGCACAGGGGAATGGTTGACAAACTCCTGGGTGACGGCATCATGGCACTTTATGGTCACCCTTATGCAACCGGTGATGAAATCATTCAGGCCATTTTTTCCTCAGTGGATATGCAGCAGGCGGCGTCTGCCATGGGGCAGGTTCTGGAAATCAGCGGATATGATCCTATTGAAATCGGGGTGGGCGTCAATTGCGGCAAGGTGTTGATCTGCGAGGTGGGAGATATGAATTACAGGGAATCCACAGTTATCGGGGCCCCAGTGAACCTTGCCTCAAAAATGGAAGATATGGCGCATGCCTATGAAATTTTACTTCCCTTGACAGTGTTGCCGGAAATAGAAAAAAGAAAACCCCGCATGACCCGGTATTTGAGCGATAAAGGGGTTCACCATAGGGTGGGGGTTTTGGGTTTTGACTGGGTTGGCTATCTTGAAAATGAGCCCAGGGAAGTGCCGGACTGGAAGATCGTATAAAAGTTTGTGTATAGCTCTGAATCAGGTTCGATAACAAGTCGGCAAGAAACGAATAAACGTCAATTCGGAGAACACCATACCTGTATAATAACTTTTTTCCCATTCTGACAGATCAGGGTGTATGGCAAGAATCGTTGCTTCGGTTTCACGCTCTCTGTGCTCGCCCTATCCTGCGGCGAACTTTCCGATTCGCATCTCCTCAGGACGGTTCAACGCAATTCCTCCTTGCCTTCGGCTATTACTTGTGTCAATTTACTCGGCATTAACAGAATTCACTCCAACTTGAATACAGCGGATTCGCTTCGCACTCAGCAGATTCAAATCGTTATGACGCAATAAAGGACACACATGAAAATTATCGGTATACTGGGTGGACTTGGTCCGGAATCAACATCTGATTATTACAATAAAATTATCTCGACTTTTAACACCAAATATCCCGAACTTGCCTATCCAGAAGTTATTATTTACAGCGCTAATCTTAACGAATTCATGCTGTTTGTAAAAAAATCCGCATGGGGCAGGCTAACCGAATGGTTATTGAAAAAAATAAAAAGCATTCACAACGCTGGCGCAGAATTCGCTGCTATCGCTTCCAATACACCCCATATCGTTTTTGATGAATTAAAAGAATTATCCCCTATTCCCTTGCTAAGCATTGTGGAACAAGCATGTAAAAAAGCAAAAAAGATGGGGCTTAAAAACATCGGCCTCATGGGAACAAAACTTACCATGGAATCAGATTTTTACAGGAAGCCATTTATTCAAAATGGCATGTCTGTAATCGTCCCCGCAGAAAAAGAACAAGAGCTCATTCACCATAGACTGTTTTCAGAAATTGAACTGGGCATATTCAAAAATTCAACCCGAAACGAGTTACTTAAAATAGCAGAAAGAATGGTAGAGCAAGATAGAATAGATTCATTAATTTTAGGTTGTACCGAACTTCCATTGATTTTAACCAATGACGAATTCGGTATCCCCTTTTTAAATACAACTGCTATTCACTGCGAAAGCATCATTGAATACTGCATCAACGACTAAATGCCATAGCACGCGACTAAGCGCGATGGTCAGAGCTTCCGCCCTGCAGCGTCTTTGCTTAATCGCCACCGTTGGTCACCATAGATCTATATCAATGTGGTTATATCAGCAGAGCATGAAGGAGGGAGCTTTATGGGTACGAAGCAGGTTGTGACAAATTATCATAATGCTTGGACTGGCGGTGACGTGAAAGCAGCTCGTGTTTACCTGGCAGATGATTTAGATTTTCAAGGAAGCATTGACACGTTCCACCGGGCTGACGACTTTATCGTCGCGCTCACGATGTTCCAAAAGATGGTACGGGGGATCAACTTGATTCAAAGCTTCTTTTCTGAAAGTGGAGCCGCTTTGCTATATGATTGCGACACAATGAGCCCTGCAGGTGTGATCAGAACAGCCGAGTTCTTTACAGTAATAAATGGCAAGATTAAATCAATTCAGCTGATTTTTGATGCAACTGAGCTTCGAAAACTTATGGGTTGACTATTCGCATGCGTCCTTAACGCTCAATCCTGCTCGCCAGCGTTTATCGTTGAACCAGAACATTAGCTGCGCAAAAACCATTAGAGATACACATGACAGACAAAACACTCAGACACATTGTTGCAACTGTGATTGCAATGCTTCTCATTTTTCAAATCGGCACGTTGATATCAGCTCTTTTTGGCATGGCATGGGGCGCTGTCTCTGCTGTCGTCGTGGCCGGGGTTTCCTTTTTCTCAGCACGCATCGCAAAAGCCGGTGGAAAAACCAGCGCTTGGTTTTTGCTTCCGACAGTTCTTTTTACAATTTTTCCTCTATCCTTTACGGTCTGGAAAGCAGTGACCGAAGACAAAAGCTGGCTCGACCGCGCAATAGGATTTGTGCCATTTATTATTGGTTTCGCTGCGCCAGTTATTCTTTTGTTGGTTGTTTTTTATGAACTCCGCAAGAGAACTCTTGGAAGCTGACCAACCGATCAGCCAGACCGCGCAACAACTGTGCGCTCCGGCTGACGGTTATTTCTAATATTATGATGCCAAAGTGCCTTGAACCCGGATGCGAATAGGG
>JAPLJE010000839.1 GCA_026388755.1 Deltaproteobacteria bacterium
AAGAGCACACAAAATAGCTTGTGAATGCCCGATGTTATGAGTGATACAGGATTTAAAATAATAGGCACAATATTTGCTTAAATATTATTATTTCATAACTATCTGAATTCAAGAACAAAATATTTTTGTATTGTCCAAGGAGCAGGTGTACTGGAAGTTCAATGCCTTATAAGATTATGGATAGACTGAAGCAAGCGTTCATGAAAGAGAATGACCACAATTGCCAGTGAGAAAGCTTGACAGACACCGAGAATTCGGACAGCGGATCGAGTGAAAGGCGAATGTTTTGAAAAACACAATGGAAACCAAACAATCGAGGAGTATGAAATGACTGAAGAAATATCTAACAAAACAACAAATGAGTATCGGGAAAAGGTTGAAAAACTAAGAAAATCCTTCTCGGCTGTTGAATATTACCTTTCAAACGCCAGAGATTCAATAGCGTTCCCCCCGGCCTGCGGGGCCGGGACCAAACCTATAAGTAACAATACCTTTATAGGCAATTTTGTTGTATTATTCGCCAACAACGGTGATGCGAAGTATGCCGGATAGTCAATGGTGTCTTCTGCATATATGCAGGAACCCGTTCAATAGCGTGGCACCGGATGCCGTGACCCGATCATTGGTGAAGCTCTGTATGTCCTCAAAATGGAATACAGATCTATCCCGTTTAGAAGAATACCTTTTTATTAATCACCATTCGGCCATCACCTTAATCAGAAAGGATTTTGGAGATGGCAAAACAGCCGCGTAAAAAGTCAAAAAATAGAATGAAACACATGCACGTGCTGCAACCGAACTCTGCAGGGATCGATGTTGGCGCCACTGAAATTTATATTGCCGTCCCTGACGATCGATCGAGTAACCCCGTAAGACGATTCGATACATTCACCGATGATTTGCATGAGGCTGCAAAATGGCTTAAAGAATGCGGCATCGAATCGATAGCCATGGAATCTACCGGTGTATATTGGATTCCGATATTTCAGATTCTGGATACTTATGGATTTGATGTTATCCTCGTCAATGCCCGGCATGTTAAAAATGTTCCTGGCCGAAAAACCGATGTTCAAGACTGCCAGTGGTTACAGTATTTGCATTCCGTTGGGCTTTTGCGCGGATCTTTCCGGCCCGATCAAGATATTTGTGCTGTCCGCTCATTACTCAGACATCGGGATAATATGGTTAAAGCCGCATGTTCCCATGTTCAGCATATACAAAAAGCACTTACCCAAATGAATCTGCAGATCCACAATGTTATCAGCGATATAACCGGAGTAACCGGTTTGGCTATCATTGATGCGATTCTTGCTGGAGAAAGAAATCCGGACATATTGGCCGATCTTAAAAATTCAAGAATAAAGGCAGACAAACAGACAATTGTTAAATCCCTTACGGGTGATTATCGATCCGAGCATATTTTTACGCTTAAACAGACATTGCAGTCTTATCGTAATTACCGCCAGATGATCCAGGACTGTGATGCGGAAATTGAAAGACACCTGAAAGAATTTGATTCCCGTATCGATTTGGATGATTGTCCAAAGCAGCCTGCAAAAAAACTCAAGCGCAAACCCAGGGGCAACGAGCCAAACTTTGATCTCAAAACACACATGCACAGGCTTTTGGGAACAGATTTAACCCGAATCGACGGAATCAGTGATTTGACAGCCCACATATTTTTCACTGAAGTGGGTCCGGATCTTTCAAAGTTTAACAATGCCAACCATTTTTGTTCCTGGCTCGGCCTGTGTCCAAACAACAAGATCAGCGGTGGAAAAATCCTTTCATCACATACCAGACCGGGATCAAATCGGGTTGCCCAGGCGCTTCGGATTTCGGCAAACTCCCTTTGGAATTGCAAATCCTATCTTGGCGACTATTTCCGTCGGACGAGAGCCCGGCATGGAGCGCCAAAAGCTATAACGGCAACTGCCCATAAATTGGCCAGAATCATATACTATCTTGTAAAAAATCAAAGAGCATTTGATGAAACGATTTTTTCGGAACAAGAAAAAATTCACCAGATACGTTTGAAAAAACGAATAATTAACCAAGCAAAATCTCTGGGGCTTCAACTGGTTCCGGCCTGATCCCCAAGATTGTTACTTAGAAG
>JAPLJE010000231.1 GCA_026388755.1 Deltaproteobacteria bacterium
GGGCCATACGTCTTTGGCGTTTCGGAATCAGACCGGATTGCCGGTTCCCTGATCGAAGCCTGCATCAGCGAGGCGGGAAGAACATCTGCCATTGCCATGATCTGTCATCCTCCCGCCACCGGTCCATATCACGCATATTTTGAATTTTTAGGTGATATGGATCAGTGTTCGGCCGGCGGCGCCCTGATCCGGCAACCTTCATGGTTCCGCCTGATGCATGAGGACATGGGCAGCGTGGCATGGGCGCCGGCGGAGATTGAAGCGTATCTGCGTCAAACTTACAACCGGTTGTTTCTGCCCCGTGAAATCCGAAAGGTCACTGATGATGGTGAAAACCAGCCTGCGCACTCGGTGCTATCAACCCAGATAGATCGCCTCGGTTCGCGGGCCGATCTGGATATCCTGTGGCCGGGCGTGGATATGGAGGACAATCTGTTGCGACATCTTCAGCTGTTTCGAAACGAGGGCCTCCGCAATGTGATATTTGAGATCGATGTGGGGTCTGCCTGGAAGTCGGCAGTCATTCCCTGTCTTTTGAGAAACGGCTTTCGACCGGTTCAAATTCTGCCCTATGCCGGTGATGGCGATATCATTCTGTTTCAATCGTTTCCGTGCACACCATGAGCCAGTCAGTTTCGTTTCAGCATCTAGCTCCTGAGTATGTTCGGCGGTTTGAAGCCTATGTTCCCAGCAAGCCGGATGATGAGCTGAAAAAACTCTTTGGCTGTTCTCAAATTTTCCGTTTGAACAACAATGAAAACCCGCTGGGGCCCTGTCCGTCAGCGGTCAAGGTGCTCCGCAGCTTTATTCCATCCCAGGCGTCTATCTACCCCAGCGGCGACTGCTGGCATCTGAGGCAAAAACTGGCCGAACAGCATGGCATGGAACCGGACCAGTTTCTGTTCGGAAACGGCGCCAATGAAGTCATTGCATTTGTCATCAAAGCCTTCTGCCAGCACGGCGACAACATTATTACCGCGGACAAGACGTTTGCGGTGTATGAATGGGTGGCGGAATTTTCGGGAATCGAAGCACGCAGGGTTCCGCTGAAAGATTATGGATTCGATGATGATGAAATGATTCGAAGCATCGATGACCACACGAAAATTCTGTTTGTCTGCAACCCCAACAACCCCACCGGCACATACTGGGATTCCGCGAAACTGCGGGGGTTTTTAAATCGCGTCAACGGCAGACAGATTGTCGTGGTGGACGAAGCCTACTGCGAGTATGTTGAAAACCCGGATTTCCCGGACAGCATGGCGATGATTACCGAGTATCCCAATCTGGTGGTGTTTCGCACATTTTCCAAGATGCATGCGTTGGCCGGACTGCGAATCGGTTATCTGGCCGGGTCCCGCGATGCTGTTGATATCATTCGCCGTACCTGCGTAGTCTATTCGGTCAATACACTGGCTCAGGCCGTTGCCATGGCGGTTCTGGAAGACAATGGGGAACATGTTCAGCATACCCGGAACCTGGTCCGGCGGCAGAAGCAGGTGCTGACTGAATATCTTACCAGCCAGAGGCTCCCGTTTCTCAGCGGTGAGGGTAATTTTATCATGATCCGGCTTCCCATGAACGACAGTCTGGCCTATCGCAGGCTCATGATGCAAGGGATCATGATCCGTACCATGACCGGATTCAGGTTTCCNCAATAGCCTTGCCGGATGCGATGGATTCGTTTATGACGGGACTGGAAAGCATTCTAAGATGACGAGCCAACCCCAAAAATTGTATTCAGTCGAATTTGTATCCCTGATATTTATTCTGTTTTTCGGTTTCTGCAATATGTCCGTGTTTTACAGCTTTTACAGTTATCTGGAACACCTGGGCATTTCCGCTGAATGGCGGGGCATCATTGTGGGACTCGAGCCCATGACCGCTTTTTTTCTGCGTCCGGCGGTCGGCGTCTTCATCCATGCCGGAAACGCGATGGGGTTTCTTCGGTTCTCGATGATCCTCTTGGCCATGATTCTGTGCGCCTACACGGTGACGGTCTCGCTGCCGGGTCTGATTCTGCTCAGAATCTGTCATGGAGCGGCATTCGTCACCCTGGTTTCGGCCGGTGTGGCGCTGCTGGTTCATTTCATTCCTCGGGAGAAAAGCGCTCAGGGGTTTGGCGTCATGAGTCTGGCAAGCCTCATCCCCTATGCCGTGGCGCCGATGCTGACCGAAATCGCACTCCGTCATTTCCGCAGCGAGGCACTCATCTATGCCCTGGTTTCAATTCTGGCCATCCCCGGAATCGTACTGATTATTGTCGTGGGTCCCCGCGTCCGGAACATGCTCGTCAAAATGGATCAAGGCTATTTGCAGCGTCCGGCAATCGGGCAGTTGTGGCAAAATATCCGCCAGCTGCCGGTAATTCTGATTCTGACCATGAATCTGCTCATATTCTTCACCTACGCCACGGTATTCTATTTCATCAAATCGTTTCTGGTGGCTCAGGGCATGGGGCAGGATGTCGGGATTTTCTTTGCAATATCTATGGGCGTCATGATCGTCATCCGGACGGGCTTCGGGCGGGTGATGGATTCGGGGAACAAACTTCGGACGCTTGGGGCAATGGCGCTTTTTCTGGCGGCTGTTTGTGCCCTGCTGTCCTGGGTCGATTCGCTCCTCAAGTTGTCTCTGGCAGCCGTTTGTTACGGCATGGCGATGGGGGGCATCCTTCCCCTGCTCAATTCAATCATGTTCGAGGTCTCTTCCAGGCAGTTTCAGGGAATCAACAGCAATCTCATGCTGTTCATGATGGATGCCGGATTTTTTTTATGTCCGGTGATTATGGGGACAATCCTGGCGTACGGCGGATCATTCATGCTGCTGTTTCTGATCTGTTCGGCAACAACGCTGGCCCTGCTGGCGCTTCTGGTCGGCCTGAGCCGATGGCAATCAGTCCATGCAGTGCTTGATGCGAAAGGTTGAAGATGATACACGACATTCCTGCGGTGGGAGGTTCTTTTCCCCGCTTTGATGCCCGGTCCAAGGTGAGCGGCGCGGAAAAATTCGCTGCGGACGCGTATGCGCCGGATATGCTGTGGGCCGGCGCCAGGCGGGCCGGACTGGCGCATGGGAGAATCCTGGCGGTTCACACGGCCGATGCCGAAAGCGTTCCAGGCGTTTTCCGCGTGTTGACCCGCAAGGACGTTCCCGGAACCAACCGCCAGGGAATCGTTCACAAGGATCAGCCGGTTCTGGCGGGCCAAAAAATCCGGCACTGCGGAGAGCCGGTAGCCCTGGTTCTGGCCGAAAACCGGGAAGCCCTGAAACAGGCGCTGTCCCGGATCCGGCTGGATGTGGACCCCTTGCCCGGGGTCTTTGACCCGGAAGCGGCGCTGAAACCCGGTGCCCCCATGGTCCACGCGGCCGGAAACACGCTGCTCTCCGCGGTGATCCGGAAAGGCGATGTGGCCAAGGCTTTTCCGGACTGCGATGTCATTATCGAAGACTGTATTGAGGTCCCGTTTCAGGAACACGCATTTCTTGAAACCGAAAACGGCCTGGCGCAGCAGAAATCGGACGGTTCCCTGGTTATGACGGTTTCAACCCAGGCGCCGTTCCGGGATCGGATGGAGATCGGCCACGCCCTGGGGCTTGAATTTTCGGCCATCCGCATCATCAGTCCCTATCTGGGAGGCGGGTTCGGGGGCAAGGACGGCGCCACGGTTCAGTGCCTGCTGGCCCTTGCCGCGATGAATGCCAATGGCCGGCCCGTAAAAATGTGGTGGGATCGGGAAGAAAGCTTTGTTGCCGGATACAAGCGGCACGCGGCAAGATTGTACTATAAACTGGGCGCGGCGGCTGATGGAACGCTAATAAGCCTGGAATGCAGGCTGTATTATGATACCGGCGCCTATGCTCATCTTGGCGGGGAAGTCCTTGAACTGGGCATGGAGCATGCGGGCGGGCCCTATCGCATTCCCCATGTGTTGATTCAGGGCTGGAGTGTTTATACCAACAATCCGGTTGCCGGAGCCATGCGCGGATTCGGCGTATCTCAGGCAGCCTTTGCCATTGAACAGATGATGAACCGGCTGGCGGAAAAACTCCGGATGAATCCGCTGGATCTGCGGCTGAAGAATGCGCTCAGGCGCGGAGACCGGAACAGCTCGGGCGTTACCCTGGTGCATTCCACGGGGATTGTTCCCTGTCTGGAAACCATCAAACAGCATGCGCTGTGGCGCAATCAGGCGGATTGGAAGGCCCGGGCCGGCCGGTTTAAACGCCGGGGAGTGGGCGTTTGCGCCGTGTTCAATGCCATGGGATACGGCAGGGGCCTGCCGGATTCGGCCATTGCCAAGGTCGAGCTGACGCGGGAAGGCCGGATACGGGTATATTGCGGGGTATCGGACATGGGGCAGGGCAATGCCAGTGCGTTTGTTCAGATCGCCGGCGATATGCTGTGTCAGGATACCGGGCATCTGGAGCTGATCCTGCCCGATACGGACAGAACCCATCCCTCCGGGTCTTCATCGGCGGGTCGTACCACCTATACCTATGGCAATGCCCTGATCCGCGCCTGTCAGCAATTGAAAGAAAAGCTGATCCATCGTGCGTCTCTGGTCCTGTTTCTGGATGAACCTGTCGGCCTTGTGCTTCTGCCAGGCCGGGTCCGGCATCTGCCTTCGGGCCGGGAAGTGTCCTTTTCAACCCTGGGAGCCATGCTGCCGGACTTGGACCGAACGGCCATCGATCAGCATATCATGACGGTGTCTTCGGATGGGAGTCTGGAAGCCAGCGGTTTTATCCTGGGATTTCCCCATGTGCTCTTTTCATATTCAGCGCATCTGGCCGGGATTGAAATCGATGAGTTGACGGGCGGCGTTTCGGTTCAGTTCTATCTGGCCGTAACCGACGCCGGACGGATCATCAATCCCCAGGGGGTGGAACAGCAGATTCAGGGCGGTGTGGCTCAGGGCCTGGGATATGCATTGTGTGAGGACGTTCGGCTTCGGGACGGCAAGATCCTGAATCCCTCGTTTACCGATTATATTATTCCAACGGCACTGGACGTTCCGGATGTCGCATCGCTGACCGTTGAGACCGTTGAATCAACCGGCCCTTTTGGCATGAAAGGCATGGGTGAGGTCGGCATGAACGGACCGCTGCCGGTGGTTGCGGGCGCGGTTCTGGA
>JAPLJE010000068.1:0-1939 GCA_026388755.1 Deltaproteobacteria bacterium
GCGGAGAAAACAACGCCTCAGAAGCATGCCTTCGCTTCCAGATGTCAGGCACCAGATAGCCAAGTTGCTGGTCATGAATTTGAGATGTTAAATGGCTATAATATGTCGGAGTAGTATTAGGCATAACATGCCAATCCAGCCGATCACTACGCTCCGGCTGATTTTTTCGATGGGCCGCCGAAAGGCGGCCCATCAAGAAGATCGATTTCGTGCTCTGGCAGACACGGAACTAATCGGGTAGCCGGGGTTTTTCTCCCCCAGCCCCCACACCACCCAGCATGCGGGTCCGCACTGGGCGGTTCACGTAAGCTATCGGGCCGTTGCCGGATAGTGAATGTTCACCCACAGTTCTTTGACAGATATGAGACCCTGATTCTTGAACCAATGATTGGTCATGCCAATTTGCGTTGCAAGTGTTCATGCCAGTTTCCACGGGCCTTTTCGACTCAATCCGACTGATATGGCAGCATCCAAAGGGGTATTGAGTTTAAGGAGGTTTCGGATTCGACGTGGCATGGAAACTCATTGGGTAGCCTTCCCTGCAACATGTTCGGCTCATAGCGTTACGCTCCGGGTAACGCCCATGTTGAGCATCTTTATAATAAATTTGTCCCCATATGAAATACCATATAAAAGGAGGGTAACGGCATGTTGACTAATATTCCTGAGTATATTACTGCGGCAGGAGCACTTGGTACCGCAGCCTATGCAGTGGTAGATAGTAGCAAAGCGATTAGGGGTGGGGTCTCAAATCATGGCTTCAATTATATCCATAAGGTTGCTAAAACTCTCTGGCCGAAAGCTACAGACCTACCGGAGCCGCTGAAACTCCCCAGCGCAATAGAGACACTACGGGCAAACTGGCTGAACGGCACCCAATTGGCTGATCAGAAAGCGATTGCAAAATCATTGGTTAAGTTATGTCTAAGTGCAGACACCGCACCTCATTTTGCAAAAGTGACAGGAGCTAACCCGAAATTACTGAAAAGTGTTGCCACCAAACTGTCCTCCGGTGAGCCAATGACGCAGGCTGAGACTGATGTCTTTGGACGCTTCGATTTGGTACTGACCTCCTTTCTGGACAAAGGATACCAACGGGCCGACCAATCTTACCGCAATAAGGCTAAAGCCTGGTCCATGGCGGTTTCGGTCATCCTTGCTTTTTGGGGCGGGTGGGCAGTTAAGGGTGGGACATTTGAACTGTATTTGGGGACTATTGATATGGGGCAAGCTCTGCTTACCGGACTGTTGGCGACACCGTTAGCGCCAGTGGCGAAAGACCTGAGCAGTGCTTTAGCCGCAGGCGTCAAGGCCGCGCAGTTACTAAGGAAATAACAGCCATGTCCTATTTTCTTGATTTGCGAGCAGAAAGCTGCGGTGGGAGTTGTGCCGACGATGTAACGGTAAAGTTTGGTGATCAAATAATCGACGTTGCTGATCTGGTCGCTCTGATGCGGGGGCGGAATGTCCTGTTGGGCACTCACGGATTCAATGTCAACAGGGAGAACGGCATTGCGTCGCTAACCAGCTGGGAAAGTAAACTTCAATTGGGGTCCGCCCTGTTTATCGGAGTTCTATGGCCGGGTGATGCAAAGTTGCCGATCTTTATTGACTACCCTTGCGAAGGGGACGAAGCAATCAGGAGCGGTAAGCTTCTAGGCCCTTTTCTGGATAAGTACTTTGCTGACGTTGCCAGCCTGTCGTTTGTTTCCCACAGTTTGGGGGCGCGCATGGTGCTAGAGACCATTGCACAGATGAACCGTAATCGCATTGTGCGGCGACTGGTGCTAATGGCCGGAGCGATTGAGGACAACTGCCTGACCTCCGAATATCAGAATTCTGCAGATAAGGTTGATAGTATCTCCGTATTGGCTTCACGTGGCGACTGGGTGCTGAAGTTCGCCTTCCCGCCTGGCAATCTGGCACGTGGCATCATATC
>JAPLJE010000068.1:1944-4735 GCA_026388755.1 Deltaproteobacteria bacterium
CGACAACATTGCTTCCGATTGGCAGATGCCGGATGCATGGGGTTACGGTCATTTAGACTATCTTCGCAAACAACCCGGTCCGGCATTGCCGCTACCGGTGACACTTCCTATAGGAAACCCGGCTGCTGTGAAGGCCCCGGGAAAACCTACTGATGAGTCAGCATGGTCGGCCGGATTTGTCTCTACCCGGTTTGAGTGAACCGGTAAACACGGAACCATAACATAGCTGCTTTATTGCGATAAGTATAAATTGGGGACGGGTATTGGTATATTGATTAATCGACAAAATGGGAAATAAATATTGGAAGAAAAATGGGTGTGACGCTGAAGGAATAGTCTATGCCAATATATCAATACCCGTCCCAATTTTTCTCCCATGAGTTAGACGAATATTGAGGTGCAAAATGTGATAGTGCAAAGAAATTGTTTTTAGCGCCCAATAATGTCGGGATCGCCACTTGTGGACCTGCAGACATCGGTGGTGTTCCGATTGCCGGTTTCATCGAATCATTCGTCGTTGAGAAATTAAAGGGAGGATCACTAAGTGTTGAACAGGCAGCAGATGAGTTGAAGATATACTTCGGCGCACTTGGTGTCCGTCCCGGTACAGTATTTCATGTTGCTGGTGATGCCCGAGTCAATGAAATCCTTAATCAAAAGCTGGTCTGGGTCGATCCCAGCGACTCCTTAATAATGTTTCATTAATTCAGCCCGATGGTCAAAGTCATGTTCCCCTTCCATACTTCGGCGTGCCTTTCGAGTTCTTTACGCTCCAGGATGCAATAGATTTCGCTTTCTATGGGATTAGCAGCACAATCGATACACTTCGGTTTCAGGCACGCGAGAAGACGGTTGGTGGCCCCGTTGATGTCTTAGTGATCAAACCCGACAGTTCTCATTGGATCGCACAAAAGCAATTGACCGTTCAGTAGCGAGGTGGTTGTTGATAAGACGTCTTCTTAGTAGAAGTTGATAGAATCATAGAATGAATAGGACATGATCACCTAACCAAACAATCCACCGGACGCTCGTTCTTCGCGCCGGTGATTATTTCGTTCGACGGAAAGAAGAATGCAGAGAAACCGTTAAATGCATCGTCACCACGAGTGGGAAGAGCCATGATGAGTTCACCTCATATGGGGACAAATGGCCGAAAGAATACTGTGCGATGGATTCTTGGAGGCTTGCTCTTCATGCTCTCAGTCGGAGCCGGAATCATGGTGGGTGCACAATACGGAATAGCAGTCGGGTGGTTGACATTCGTTTTGTTATCAGTGGCCAGCGTAATGCTTCATCGACTCTCTATTCCTTGGGTTTTCTTTGTTTTGGTCTTTTGCTGGACCTGGTGTTTTTGGATATCGGCTGCAGTGTTGAGAACAAGCATCGAGACGACCCTCGGCAGACTGATGCTGTTTCTCGGTTTACTTGGCCCAATGTTAGGCGGAATCGGTTTCACCTATCTAACCCAGGGCAAAGAAAACCGGCGTGAATATTGGTCGCGCATCGTTGACCCTAAACGAATTCCTGCCAAATGGTATTTGGTCATTTTCCTTTTCGTGCCCGTCCTTATGACCATTGCGGTACTGCTCGATGTTACTTTGGGCGGGAACGCGACGCTGGTGCGACTCGAGAACAGAGTGATGCCCTTTCTCTCCGCGCCACTGACGATGGTTCCCTTTCTGCTCCGCGTATTGGTCCAGGGTCCGTTTCCCGAAGAACTGGGCTGGCGCGGCTACATCCTCGATCGGTTGCAAACACGGTGGAATGCGCTGGTGTCGAGTCTGATCCTGGGTGTGATCTGGGCACTCTGGCACCTGCCGCTGTTCTTTTTCAAAGACATGCTCCATTCGGTTCATGGCATCGGATCGCTGTGGTTCTGGCAATTCATGGTGGGAATCATTCCCCGGAATTCAGGAATTCCAGGGACACCTTACTTAATTATTGACAAAAATCAAAATATTTATTTGTTTATTAAACATGGCACGGATAGCAAGAGCAGTCGCACCCGGAATCCCGCATCATGTAACACAACGGGGAAACAGACGTCAGCAGACATTTTTCAACGATGAAGATTACCAATTCTATCTGGTATTGATGTCGAAATGGTGTATGACGTTTCAAGTTGATGTCTGGGCTTATTGTCTTATGCCAAACCACATTCACCTTATCGCAGTACCAGAAACAAAGGATGGGTAAATTTGGCCATTGGTGAAGCACACAGACGATACTCACGGCGGATTAATTTTCGTGAAGGATGGCGAGGCCATTTATGGCAGGGGAGGTTTTCATCGTTTATCCTGGATGACAGATATCTATTGGCATGCACGAAATACGTGGAATTCAATCCGGTCCGGGCAGGTTTGGTAAATAACCCTGAAGATTGGCCTTGGAGTAGTGCCGGACCTCATATGAACGGAAAAGATGACATCCTGGTAAAGACAAAGCCATTGCTGGAAATAGCCAACAAACCCTGGGAAATGTTTTTGGTCTCCGACACCCAGGAGCAGGAAATCGCATTATTGAGAAAACATGAAAGAACCGGACGACCTTTGGGAGGAGATTCTTTTATTGAAAGCCTGGAACGCCTTTTGGATAGAGATCTCAAACCTCAAAAACCTGGACCGAAAAAGAAAGATAAATAAGATGTCCCCAGATTTCCTCACTGAATTTCCATGGCGATCCACTTCAGTTTATATCCGAGGTATTCCATGTCTCAATGTCTCTGCATCTTGACGGCCATTGTTTTTTTGGGCTTTTCTCTTCTGACCGGCTGCTCCGACGACCAGGGGAA
>JAPLJE010000744.1 GCA_026388755.1 Deltaproteobacteria bacterium
ATTGCCGTGTCCGTGCTGGATGAGTTAAATCTGTCGGGCCGGTTTGATGTGATCGGAATTGCCAAAAAAGATGATATGAAAGGGGAAACTCAGGATAAAATCTATAAGCCGGGGCGTCTGAACCCGGTGAATCTGGACAGGGACGGCAATGTTCTCCTGTTTCTGCAGCGGATTCGGGATGAGGCCCATCGCTTTGTCATTTCCTATCACCGTTCCAGGCGAGGGGCAGCGGCGATCCGTTCGGTGCTGGACACCATTCCCGGAGTCGGGCCAAAACGAAAGCAGGCGCTCCTCAAACATTATGGAAGCATCAAGGCCATCCGTGCCGTCTCCCTCGATGAATTATCCCAGGCGCCCGGGATGAATCGAAAAATTGCCGAAATGATTCAGAGCAGGTTATCAATCCCATTGACAGAAGATGAATAGACACGTAAAGGATATCGACCTGAAGTGTAAAAAAATGATTCCCCCCTCCTTCGGAACAGGAGGAAAGCATTATTATAATTATCAAAGAGTTGCGATTATTATAAAAAGGAATTTCCCATGGAACCGACAGTTTCGCTTGAAAAAGAAACCTTGGAATCTGAAGAAGCCGCCGAACCTCCGCTCCTGACATTTTTCAGCAGTTCAAGGTCCAGGTCTTTTCTCAAACAATTTTATGCAGATGTGACACTTGCCGAATGGAATGACTGGCACTGGCAGCTGAATAACTGCATAACGGATGTTCAGGCGCTTTCGCGGTTGATCACGCTTTCACCCGCTGAATGCAGTGTGCCGGATATTCATCCTCAGAATCTTCCACTTCGAATCACCCCTTATTATGCGTCGCTTCTGGATCGGGAAAATCCCGATCATCCGTTGCGAAGATCCGTTATCCCCACTCAGGATGAATTTGTTTTTTCTCCCGGCGAAAGCAGAGACCCCCTTTGCGAAGACGAACACAGTCCAGTTCCGGGATTGGTACACCGGTATCCGGACAGGGTTCTGTTTCTGGTTACCGGCTCTTGTTCGTCATTCTGCCGGTACTGCACCCGATCGCGGATGGTCGGAAAACGCGACAATGCGTCAAACAACCCTTCCCGGTGGTCAGCCGCCATTGATTATATCCAGGCTCATTCCGAGGTAAGGGATGTGCTTGTATCGGGCGGAGATCCGTTAACGCTTTCGGATAGCGCACTCGAGTCGATCGTTCAAAGACTGCGGCGTATCCGTCATGTGGAGATGATTCGCATCGGAACCAAAATGCCCGTGGTGCTGCCCCAGCGGATTACGTCTTCTCTGGTTTCAATGCTTAAAAAATATCACCCCTTGTGGATGAGCATTCACGTGACACATCCGGAAGAGCTGACGCCTGAATTTGAAGCCGCCTGCGCCAGACTGGCGGATGCCGGAATTCCGCTGGGCAGCCAGACGGTGCTTCTTAAAGGGGTCAACGACAGTATTGTGTCCCTGAAAGATCTCATGCACGGGCTGATAAAATTCCGCGTCAAACCCTATTACCTGTACCAGTGTGATCCCATTCCCGGCTCTTCGCATTTTCGCACGCCCGTGTCAAAAGGGCTCGATATGATTCAGGGGCTAAGGGGCCATACCAGCGGTTATGCCGTTCCTACGTTTGCGATCGATGCGCCTGGAGGGGGAGGTAAAATTCCGCTGCTTCCGGAATATGTGATCGGCCGGGATGAAAACGGCATTATTCTGAGAAATTATGAAGGGAAGATTTTCTGTTACCCGGATAAGGAATAAGGGGGCAGGTGCTGGAGGGGGATTTTTCAGCAGGTTGCCTGAAATCCCCCCTGACCCCCCTTTCCAAAGAGGGGAAACATTCTCACGGTCAAATTAAGCCAGTTTTTTCAACACAGCTTTCAGCTCTTCAACCGCGGCGGCTGATTTCTGAAGGGCGGCTTTTTCTTCATCCAGCAGTTTGATTTCAATGATTTCTTCAACGCCTTTGGCGCCGAGTTTGACGGGAACGCCGATAAACAGATCCTGAAACCCATATTCCCCCTGAAGCAGAACCGCGCAGGGAAGAATCTTTTTCTTGTCTCTCAGGATGGACTCCGCCATTTCATCCGCGGCAGAGGCCGGGGCATAATAGGCGCTGCCGGTTTTCAGCAGGCTGACGATTTCAGCGCCGCCGGTTGCCGTTCGTTTGACCAGCGCGTCAATGCGTTCCTTGGACATGAGCTCGGTAATCGGAATGCCCGCAACCGTGGAATAACGGGGCAGGGGAACCATGGTATCGCCGTGGCCGCCCAGAACAAAAGCATGCGTGTTTTCCACCGATACATTCAGTTCCATGGAAATGAAGGCTCTGAAACGGGCGGAATCCAGGACA
>JAPLJE010000485.1 GCA_026388755.1 Deltaproteobacteria bacterium
TAAAACTTGATTTTCTTGTATCCCACCACTTTGCGCGACACCTGCACCTCGCCGTGTTCCACAATGATGCCGCCCTTCATCTTCTTGCTGAAGTCATCCATGACGCGCACGTTGGTGTAGGTCATGGCATCCGTATAATAATCGACATCCACCTTTCTGACGTATGCCTTCTTGCGCTCAAGATCGAGCTTATCCACGTGGTACTGCTGGGATTCCACCATATAGATGGCATCGTCGTGGACCGTGGTGAACGCGCTGTCCCAGTCCACCTCGGCGATCACCTTGTGATTGGCCGTATCTGTCGTGTCCACGACCACCACATTCTCCGGATTTATACTTCTTAAGCTCACTTCGTCCGCCGGGTAGCTATCGGCTGCCCAATGCCAGCGCTGATCCACCCGGTGAAGCACGCCCTTGTCTTCCAGATAGGTCAGGAGTTCCATGAGGTCCTCCTTGCCGAACCGTTCACCTTCCTCGAAAGGCAGCTCAAAGGCGGCGCTCTTGATGTGGTGCAGCAGGATGATGAGATTATCCGGGTTCACGCGGCAGTGCTCGGGCGATCGGGTGAAGAAATAATCCGGATTCTGAACGATGAACTGGTCCATGGGGTTGCTCTTGGCAATCAGGATGGCCAGACTCCGGCCAGCCCTGCGGCCGGCCCTGCCTGCCTGTTGCCAGGCACTGGCGATGGAGCCGGGGTAGCCCGCCATGATGCATGCTTCCATGTCGCCGATGTCGATGCCCAGTTCCAGGGCATTGGTGCTCACCACGCCCATGACGCTGCGATCCCTCAGACCCTTTTCGATATCCCGCCTGAGCATGGGCAGGTAGCCTCCCCGGTAGCCGGTCACATAGTGGTCATTCGCGGGAATCTTCGAGCGGAAAACATCCTTGAGGTACTTGGTGAGCACCTCCACGTTGAGCCTGCTCGTGGTAAATACGATCGTCTGAATCTTGTTAGCGATGAGTTTGCTTGCGATTTTGCGCGCAGGGGTGAGTGCCGATTGGCGGATGCCGAGCTCACGGTTGATGATGGGCGGGTTGTAGAGAATGAAGGTCTTTTCAGCCCTGGGCGCCCCGCTCTCATCGATAAGGGCCACCTCCCGCTCCAGCAGGTTCTCCGCATGCGATTTGGGGTTGGCCACCGTGGCCGAGCAGCAGATAAACACCGGGTCCTGCCCATAGAAGCGGCAGACCCTTTTCAACCGGCGGAACGCATTTGTCACATGGCTGCCGAACACGCCCCGGTAAATGTGCAGCTCATCCACCACCACATATTTCAGGTTGGCAAACAGCTTCTGCCACTTGGTGTGGTGGGGCAGGATACCGGTATGCAGCATGTCGGGATTGGTCACCACGACATGGCCCTGCTTGCGGATGGCCTGCCTGGCATCATCGGGCGTATCACCATCATAGGTAAAGGTCTTTATGTCGGCCTTGAGATCGCCGATGAGGCCATGCACCTCATTCATCTGATCATTGGCAAGGGCCTTGGTGGGGAAGAGATATAAGGCACGTGTCTCCGGCTCATCCAGTATCCTCTGGAGAACGGGCAGATTGTAACACAACGTCTTGCCGCTGGCCGTAGGCGTCACCAGCACCACGTCCTTACCCTGGCGAATGAGCTCAACGGCATGGGCCTGATGGCTATAGAGCTGCGATATACCGCGATTGTCCAGAACTGCATGCAGGTTGGGGCCCACCCATTTCGGGTATGGGGCAAAACTGCCGGCAGATGCGGGGATGTGCGTAATTGAGGTTGCGTTTTCCCGAAAGCGCCGGCTGCCTTCTGTGCGTGCCAACCATTCTGCAAGACTCAAGTTCGCCATATCTCTGACCTCAGGGGAAAAATTGGAGTTTCCTTTTTTACTTCCTGACATATCTCAGAAAGCGTCTTGCATGTCAAATTTATATCTTCTGCTTTATGACCCGATACCCTCCGGTCTCTCTGGGGACAAATTCGATTCTGTGGGTGATGCAATCGAGCCGGTCCCTTTGGTGCGTTACATAGATAATACTGGTATCCGTGTTTTTCCCCAAGTCGTCGATCAGATCCAGAAGCATTCGCCGGTTGGCATAGTCAAGCCCCTCAAAGGGCTCATCCAGAATCAGCATGGCCGGAGATTTAACCATGGCCCGAACGATGAGGACCATGCGCTGTTCTCCATAGGACAGGCGGGCAAAGGCGCGCTCCCCATATTCTTCCATCCCGACTCGCCGCAACCACTGCCCGGCGATTCGCCGCTGCACTTCAGTGGCGTTTCGGAAAAGACCGACCGAATCGAAAAATCCGGACAGGACAACCTGAAATGCGGTAATCGGCGCCCCTGTTCCCTGGTACCGGATCTGAAATTCCGATGAAATCAGACCGATCTTCTGCTTGATATCCCAGATGCTTTCCCCTGTTCCCCGTCTTTTGCCGAATAAATAGATCTCGTTCGCATAGGCCTGCGGCTCATCCGCCGTGATCAATCGGATCAATGTGGACTTTCCGGCGCCGTTGGGTCCCACGATATACCAGTTTTCCCCCTTGTTTACCTGCCAGTCAATGTGATCCAGGATAGGGGTCCGCCCATGGCTAACGCTCACATCCGTCATCCGGATCAAGGTTGGGGAGGCATCGTCAAAAACCGTGCCGGCAGGCATTCTGATCTCGTCCATAATTTGAGCCGGAGGACTCTTGATGGGGTAGAGGTCCGTGGTGAGTTGCTTTTCGCGAAGAATTTCGGCCGGACCTTTCCTGAAGATCGTGCCGTTTTTTAAGCACAGCGCATGGGTAATACGGGCCGGGATTTCTTCAAACCGGTGCGTCACCAGGATCACTTGAATGCCGGATGCCATCAAATGATCGGTTAACTGAATCAATGAACGGGCCGATTTTGGGTCCAATCCATCATAGGGCTCGTCCAGGATGAGCAATTCAGGCCGTGTAATCAAGGCATCGGCGATCAATAATTTCCGCATTTCGCCGGTGGAAAGCCGCCTGATTTCCCTGTTTAAAATGCTGCTGATGTCAAGCAAAGAGATGACTTCCCGAACCCTGTCCGGATTGCCGATTGCCTCGGCCGAAGCCCGCAGGAGGCTTAACGGGGTAACAAGGCCTTCATTCAGGCGGCCACTGAAATATCTGGCATGGTCTTTTTCCGCTTCCTTGTGGATCAGGGCCGAATGCAGGTCAAAGGAGACATAATTTGTATGTTCACGCAATCCCGCTGCAATGAAAAAATCGCCCCGATAGTACAGTTTGCCGAGAATGATATTCAAAAGTGAGGTCTTGCCGGCCCCGTTGGGACCGACAATAACCCAGTTCTGACGGGGTTCAATCGCCCAGGAAATATCCTTGAGCACGCTTTTTCCGCGAACGATTGTATCCAGTTTGTTGAAGACAATGAGTGACATTTAAAGACACTTTCCGGGTAACTATTCAACGAGGCACGATTTCTCAACGAATGGCATGTTCTGCCGTCTTATTCATAATGGGTCCACAAAGGATTTTCCCTACGTTCCTATTTTCCCTATAATCATGGCACCGTAGAGAAGATGCTGTCACTGAAGCTCAGGGTGTTGCCCTTTACGGGGAATTCAGCGATCATCACCTGTGCAGGCACATTCTCAAACATTATCGGAAGGCCGTTGGCAATAAAGAAATTCTGGGAATCCATACCCGTCCCTATATTCCTATGCTGTTTATTTCTTCTTTTGACCTTTTTCCGTTTGAAACCTCTTATGCACCTCTCGGAATTGTGCCCTGACGCGACCTCCTGAGACCGCCATTACGACCGCTTGAATAACTCCTATTTCTTCCTCAGTAATGCCTTTTTCCTCGGCCACGCCGAGAAAGTGCTCCGTTCAAGGATAGCAACCGACCGCCATCGATGAAGCTAAATACAGCATTATTGTCGTTTTTGGATCAATAATATCGTTGTTTTGAACTGCCTTTGAAAACTCGTCATATTTTCTGCCCAGCTCATTAGAAAGCATTTCATACTCCTCATAGAATTTGTCATTGTACTATTGCAGACGTATAACGCTGGCGGTGAGGCGCGCCCAAAAGCCGGAGCGACGGAAGAGCGCAGGCCACCCTCCTCTACTTCGTCAGCCCATCGAGGAACTCCTTGATCTGAGCACTGATGAACACGTACTCCACGCTCTTCTCGTCTCTTGGGGCGCCGCCCATGTGGCCGGCAATGGATGGAATCTCTCGGTACGTTGCCTGCTTGATGCCATCGGAGAGGAGACGGGCCAGGCGGGGAGGCACCAACCGGTCGCTTACACTCGGCATGATCAGCGCCTTCGACGTAATCTTGCTGAGCGCCAGGTCGAGGTTCCCGGCGAACGGCCTCGCTACGTCGTGGTTGCGGGAAGCAAGGTAGCGGTACATCCAGCTCGTCGCGTCCCAGTTCGAAAAGCCCTCCCCGGGCGCACTCAGTGCCTTCTCATACTCCTCCTGTGTCTTGAGCATCGCCAGCCACTCGTCGCTCCAGATCCACGGGAAAAATACCATCCCGGCCCGTTTAAGGCCATCGGTCGGATTCTGGGTGTAACGCCCGCCGTTCCAGTTGGGGTCGAGCTGCATGACTGCTACCATCGTGTCGATGACCGGCGCTAAGACCGGGTTGAAGCTCCCCGATGGCACGATCAGCAGGAGCCCCTTGGAGAAGCCGGGATACTGGATCCCCCACTCCACAGCCTGGAAGGAACCCATCGAGGGGCCGGGAACTCGATACCGAGCCCGTCTTTCGGCGATGACGAGTTGCCGCCGCCGATGGCGTCGACGGCGACGACGAAATACCTGTCGGTGTCGAGGGCTTTGCCCGGCCCGATGAAGACGTTGTAGCTGTTCCGGTTGCCCCCGGATCCGTGGGTGACGAGGATGGCGTTGCTCTTCACCTGATTGAGCGTCCCGTGCGTGACGTAGCCAACCTTCATGTTCTGCAGCTTCGCACCGCTCTCGAATGTGAACTCGGGGATCACGTGGACCCCCTCCTGCGCTGCGGCGGTGACTCCCCCGCTCCAAGCGAGCAGTACAACAGTCAATATTTCGAGCACAACCTTCCGAACATTGCGCATGATCGGTCCTCCTCTGGATACTGGGTTCGATCACTACCCAGTTGGCCTAATTTGAAAATCACCGGTTAAGCCGGTGCATTTTACTTGTTGATATTTGCCATTATCGCGCTTTATGGTTTTTTTTCAATTAACTTTTTTTACTTTTCCGGACAAATGCTTATTTTCTCCAGTATCTTTACACGAC
>JAPLJE010000814.1 GCA_026388755.1 Deltaproteobacteria bacterium
CATCGCACCCCGGATCAGGCTTCTCCCCGCCGCACTTCAACTGCTGCCTCATTACTGTCTCAGCCTGATCGATTTCTTTTTTCACCGCATCCAGGATATCCATCATTCCCTGGGCAAGAAGCTTGGATCTCAAAGAGCCGAAATCATCATCCCATCCGGTTCGGACCGCCAGAGACGAGATACTATGTTCTTCAGGCGTGATCATCAGCTCCAGATAGCTGACCCGGCCTGTTGCAGCCCGGCTGGCCACCTCAGCCAGCATATCCCCCCGCCGGTTTTTCGTGGCAATGTCGAATTTATTAAAGGTATCGAAAAAATGGCCGTGGCCGCTTTGGCCTGAATACTGCCAGTTGCGCATGGACCAGGCATCGATTATCGAACGGTAGAGAACGGAATCGTTAAAGGCCTGCTTTGCCTCAGGACGACCGGTGAGCGCATCACAGGGCGGAGGCGTTGCCTGAAGTGTCTTTTGATCGATGCACAATCCGTCTTCTGCTGCCCAGCGGATCATGGACTCGGCATAAACAGCCCCGGACAGATGGCTGTGCAGATCGCCACCCTTGGGCATCTGCCTTAAGAAGGCGTAAAGAGGTCCTGGCTGATCCCAAAGGGATTCCAGGAAAAGCGCCGTCTTTTGCTCTGCGGTCCTGTTTGCACGACCATTCGCCTGGACCGGCGGATCCACAGCAAACATGGCGAAAAACAAAAGAACGATCAGGGGAAACCATTTCGACAACTTTGACGCATAACAACGATTCATGGAATTTTCCTCTTCAAAGAAAAGATTTCGGCTATCAATCCATTTTCTTCCTTTACTGCGTCAGCAAAAAAAAGGCAATCTGTCTTGACTGTCGTGATATCGCATATCCAGTTTTGTCTTGACAACGGGGGACACCTTCAATTACTGCTTAGTCTCATCTGGCTATCAAGCGAAACTGCCTGATAAATTTCCAATACATATTTATTCTTCGGGGAAAGGAGAACGATTATGCGTATTCGTATGATTTTGATCATCATTGCGGCTTATCTGACCGGATTTGCCGGCATGGCCTCGGCCGAAACCGAAATCAACATTGCCATCGTCACCAGCCCGGACTTCGTGCACACCCGGGCTGCGAATTGGTTCAAGGAAGAAATCGACAAGGTTCTTCCCGGCAAATACAAGGTGATTGTCCATCACTCGGCCGCTCTGGGGAGCGAAACCCAGGCGCTGCAGCAGATCCAGGTAGGCGCCACCCAGATGTCCGTATGCACTACCGGCCCCATCGAGGCGTTCATCCCCGAGATCAAGGCCCTGGAAATGCCCTTCCTGTTTCCTTCCTATGAGGCTGCCGACATGGCCCTGGACGGACCGATCGGACAGGATTTTGCCAGACGGTTTGAAAAAGCCGGTTTCACGGCCCTCCATTTTCTGGATAACGGTTTTCGCAATGTCACCAATTCCAAGCACCCCATTAAAACTCCGGAGGATGCCAAAGGGCTGAAAATCCGCACCATGGAGGCGCCCACCCATCTGGCCATCTGGCGCGCCATCGGCGCCAATCCAACCCCCATGGCCTGGCCCATTTTTACCGCACTGCAGCAGGGGGTCATCGACGGACAGGAGAACCCGATCGCCGTGATTTATGCAGCCAAACTGACTGAAGCCGGACAAAAATACCTTTCACTGACCCGGCACGTTTACTCGGCCCTGGTTTTTGTGGCCAATAAGTCCTTCATGGACAATCTGCCCGCAGCCGACCGCAAAGTCATCATGGATGCCGCACACACCGCTTCTCTTAAAGGCCGCGCATTTATCCGCGATAACGAAGTCAGGCAACTGGCGGAGCTCAAGGCCGCCGGCATGCAGATCGAAGAGCATCCCGACATCGAAGCCTTCCGGAAGGTGACAGCGCCCGTTGTGGACGCAGCTACAGGGGACACCAAGAAAATTGTCGAAGACATCCGCAAGTTGGTGAAGTAACGCACGGGCTTTGCATCCAATCCGGAAAAAAGACAGGTGAATATGACATCGCTGCTGCAACAGATCAGCCGGTGGATCAATGCCATCGTGGAAAAACTCCTTCTGGTGATCGGAACGAGCATCTGCCTGATTCTCTTTAGCCAGGTGCTCTCCCGCTACATCGGCGCTTCTCTGGGCTGGTCAGAGGAAGTAAGCCGTCATCTGCTGGTGGCCATCACCTTTCTGGGCGGAACAGCCGCCTATAAACGGATGAGCTTTATCGGACTCAAGGGAATCGGGCATGGTCTGGGCCGGTCTGTTCAGCAAGTTATCGTTGTGGCCCTGCAGGTGGCAACCCTGGGCTGTTTTTGCATTCTTGCCTGGTTTGGAACCGAATATACGATCAAGGCATGGGAGCATACCACCGCCTCCTTGCAGATTCCCATGTCGATCCCCTTTGCCGTCATTCCCGTATCGGCAATGGTGTTTATCGTGCATGTGCTGGCAGACATGGCAACGACTTTTGAACGGAAAGCGCAATGACGGTCATTCTACTGTTTGCGCTTCTTTTCCTGCTGATCGCCCTGGGGCTTCCGATCGCTTTGTCCATCGGCCTTCCGGCCATTGGCCTCATGCTGACCCCCGGCATTTTCCCCGCAGGCGTCCAGCTGTCGGCGCTGGGGCAAACCATCGTGCAGTTGCTCTTTGCCGGAGTGGATTCTTTCGATCTTCTGGCGGTGCCTTTGTTCATGCTGGCAGGGGCCATCATGGAAACCGGGGGAATATCCCGGCAACTCATTGATTTTTCGGACAGCCTGGTGGGTTGGGTCCCCGGCGGTCTGGCATGCGCCTGTATTGTCGCCTCCATGTTCTTTGCCGGAATTTCCGGATCCGCAGCCGCGGACACCGCCGCCATTGGAGCGGTCGTCATTCCCGCAATGATCCGCCAGGGTTATCCGCCGGCTTTTGCCGCGGCCGTTGTCGCCGCGGGCGGATCTATCGGCGTCATCATCCCGCCGTCCATTCCCATGGTGATTTTCGGTTTTCTGACCAATGTCTCCATTGCCAAACTCTTTGCCGGAGGGATGATGGTTGGAATTCTCTTCGGGTGTTCCTTCATGGCGGTATCGATATGGATATGCCTGCGTAAGGGTTACGGATTGCGCCAGCGCTTTTCGCTGCGACGGGTATGGGTGTCGCTGAAAGAAGCGGTATGGGCTCTTGGCGCTCCCGTCATCGTGCTTGGCGGGATTCTATCGGGTATCGTCACGGTCACCGAGGCGGCGGCACTGGCGGTCTTCTACGCCCTTCTCGTGAGCATGGTCTTCAACCGCGAGCTGAAGTGGAAGGACATGCCCGCGCTCATTGTCCGCTCGCAGATCACCGCAGCAACCATCCTCTTTATCATTGCCATGGCCAAGGTGTTTACCTGGCTGATCGCCATGAAACAGACAACCCAGCTCGTGGGCGCCGCAGTTACCGCGATGGGCCTGCCGCCCTGGGGGCTGCTGCTTCTGGTCATGGCAGGACTGCTTGTCATCGGCTGCGTCATGGAAACCACGGCAGCCCTGATACTTCTGGTTCCCGTTCTGGCAGTGCTGACGCCTCAGATGGGAGTCGATCCGGTTCAGTTCGGGGTCCTCATGGTCGTGAATCTTGCCATCGGCATGCTGACCCCGCCCGTTGGAATCTGCCTGTTTGTAAGCTGCGGTATCTCCGGGGTGCCGCTGGGGGAAGTGGGCCGCGCCGTCATGCCGCTGGTTGCAGCGGCCATCGCAGCACTGATGATCGCCTGTTTCTGGCCGCCCATGACCTTGTGGCTGCCGTCGCTGATTTATCGCTGATGAAACCTCCATTATTTCTGCATTCATCACTTTCACGGTAAGGGATAAGAGGATATGAACACATTCACTCCCCGGCACATCGCCGATCTGTCAGCCATCGTTGCTTCGGACCGGTTCTCCACCGGACAGTCCAACCGTGAGCTTCATCGCCACGACATTTCCTTCCACCAGGGAACGCTTCCTGCCGGTATCATCTGGCCGCTCACAACCGATGAGGTGTCCCGCCGTGCCCACCCGGGGCGGACTCGTGGTGGATCTGACCCTCATGAACCGCATCCTGGACATCCGTCCCCAGGATCTTCAGGCCGATGTGGAACCCGGAGTTCTCCGCAAGGAACTGAACCGGCAGGTTGGCAAACACGGGCTCTTTTTCCCGCCGGATCCGGGGGCCGATGCCACCATCGGCGGCATGATCGCCAACAATGCATCGGGAGTCCAGACCGTAAAATACGGGGCTACCAAGGATTACGTCATGCGCCTGACCGTGGTGCTGCCCCAGGGCGGGATCATCCACACCGGCTGCAAGGCGCCAAAATCCTCATCCGGCTATGACCTGACGCGGCTCTTTGTGGGATCGGAGGGAACCCTGGGGATCGTCACCGAAGCGACACTTCGCCTGACCGGTATTCCCAGTCATTTTCTGGCCGCA
>JAPLJE010000586.1 GCA_026388755.1 Deltaproteobacteria bacterium
CCTTCAGGAAACCGGGCCGGTGAATGTGGTGGCGCATCCGGAGGTTTTCTCCAGGCATTTTGTTAAAAATCCGCTGCTGTTTGCAAACGAGCCCCGGTATATCGGCAGCCCCCTTTCAAAAGAAGAATTGTCTTCTCTGGGAGCGGAATTTACCTGGGTGGGTCAGACCCGGCAGGTGGAAGACGGCATCTGGTTTGTTACCGGCGTTCCCTGTAAACCGGACCAGAGCTTTCAGGACCCGCAGCTTCTGCTTCAGGACGGGCAGGTGTTTTCTCCGGATCCCATCAGCGATGATGCCAGCCTTCTGATTGAAACCGCAACAGATCCGGTGCTGCTGCTGGGATGCGCCCATGCGGGAGTTCTGAATATTCTGGATTATCTTCAGGATACCCTGAAGATTCGAAAACTTCGGGCTATTCTTGGCGGAACGCATCTGATGTTTTTTTCACCCGAACGGATTGCCGCGGTGATTCAGCGCTTTGAAGACTTCGGCGTGGAGCAGGTCGGGGTTTGTCATTGTACCGGCATGAAGGCTGCCGTTGCGCTGGGAGCGCATTTCAAGGACAGATTTTTGACAGCTGCCACAGGCAGCGTGTTTTCTTTTGACTGAAGGGACAAAGTCATCCAGATGAGGTGTTGTCAATATATCGCGTGGGGTCTGGAATACCGGCTTCGATAAATCCTTTCTGACGCAGAAGACAACTGTCGCACTGGCCGCAGGCCAGGCCTTCGGAGGAAGGATCGTAGCAGCTGTGGGTGATGGCATAATCCACGCCCAGTTCGGTGCCTTTTGCGATGATCTGGGCTTTGTTAAGATGAAGCAGCGGGGTTCGAATACGGACCCGGGTTTTGCCTTCCACCCCGATTTTGGTGGCCAGATTGGCCATGTGCTCAAAAGCCGCGATGAATTCCGGCCGGCAGTCCGGATAACCGCTGAAATCAACGGCATTGACGCCGATAAAAATATGCGAAGATTGTAAAACCTCTGCCCAGGCCAGGGCATAAGACAAAAAAATGGTATTTCGGGCCGGAACATACGTTATGGGGATTTCAGATGTCATGGCCTTCAGATTTCTGGATTTGGGCACGTCCAGATTGTCTGTGAGGGCTGAGCCGCCAATGGCATGAAGGTCAATCGCGATAACCAGGTGCCTGGCGACCTGAAACCGTTCGGCGATCCTTTTGGCAGCCTTCAGCTCATAGACATGCCGCTGCCCATAATCAAAGCTGAGGCTGTATATCTCGAATCCTTCACTTCGGGCAATGGCGATCACCGTGGTTGAATCCAGGCCGCCGCTCGAGAGAACCACGGCCTTTTCGGGGGTAATTCGGCCAGATCAGTTTGTGAAGCTGAAGGTGAAGTCTGACGCCAAGGCCATCCTGTAAAATCCATGTTGCCAGAAGGCCTGGGGATAAGGAGCCAAAAGCCGGAGAAAACAACACACTGGATCTGGGAAAATCAGGCGGAATCTGTTTCACGGTATTCAGGGCATAGACATAGTCGGCCTGGGTTCCGATAATGAACTTGATCTGATCATCGGGCCTGATCCGCCCAAGATTGTCCGGATCATTGTGAGCGTCCATAAGGCTTGATGGGCATTTGATGTCCATGATCCGGATGCAGCGGCTGTCAGTCAGGGAAATATCGAGGCTTCCGTTGGTTTCCATTAAAACCGTTCGGCCTTGATCCAGAAGCTGCTTGACCAGATCCGGGGTTTCTTGCTGAAACAACGGCTCTCCGCCGGTAATCTCAACCAGCGCTGCGGCCGGATGGGATTCAACCTGTCCGAGTATCTCGGGTATCGTCATATCCATGCCTTCGTGATATGCATACCGGGTATCACAATAAGCGCACCGGAGATTGCATCCCGTCAGGCGGATGAATACACAGGGAAGTCCCGCATACAGGGATTCGCCCTGGATGCTGTAAAATATTTCATTGATTCTGAGTGACATAAAAAACCATATCGAGGCAAACCTTGCCGGCGTATTTGCACGGCATTCTGGCTTTTGACTTTCGTATGATGATATATCAGTCAGATGGTTATAAGTAAAGATGAAAGGCGATGTATGAAAACCATTGGAATCCTGAAGAACACGGTTCAGGACTATGCCTGGGGGTCGCTGACGGCCATTCCGGAACTGCTGGGGCAGCCCGCCACGGGCAGTCCCCAGGCCGAGCTGTGGATGGGGGCACATCCCATTGCCCCATCGCAGGCTTACCATGATGGGAAATGGGAATCCTTGCTTCAGGAGATTGAAACGCACCCAGCGGATGTGCTGGGAAAGGAGGCTGCTGAGAAATTTGGCGGAAAGCTTCCCTATCTCTTTAAGGTGCTGGCTGCTGTAAAACCGCTTTCCATTCAGGCCCATCCGAATTCGCATCAGGCAAGAAAAGGCTTTGAGCGGGAGAATCGGCTGGGTATTTCCCTGATGTCATCTAATCGAAATTATAAGGATAATAACCACAAACCCGAATGCATCTGTGCGTTGACACAATTTTGGGGAATGAACGGCTTTCGCAGAATCCCGGAAATCATCAAATATTTGGGCAGTCTTTGCAAGGATGTGCTTGAAGATGAGATTGCTCTTGTAGAAAGCCAGCCGAATTCGCAGGGATTAAAACGCCTGTTTCAATCCCTGCTGACAATGTCGCCGGAAAAGAAAACGGCTGCCATATCTTCGGCGGTTTCTCATGCCGGATCTTTTAATGTGACAAGAGATCTTATGGCCGATCCGGTGTTTCAGTGGATACATCGGCTGCATGCAGAATATCCAAAAGATCTTGGAGCGCTGTTTCCGGCGCTTTTGAACCTGTTCTGTCTGGAACCCGGACAGGCCCTTTACCTGGCTTCCGGAGAACCCCATGCGTATTTCGAAGGGGTTGGCATCGAATTGATGGCCAATTCGGATAATGTGTTACGTGGCGGTCTGACACAGAAGCACATGGATGTTCCGGAACTGTTAAATGTCCTGACCTTTCAGGAGCAAGTGCCGTCTGTGATACTGCCCCGGAAATGCAGCGAGGTTGAATGGGTTTATGACACTCCGGCCGAGGAGTTCAGTCTTTCCGTGATATCCGTGTTTCCGAAATTATCCTGGATCAGCCCTGCAAAACGATCCGCCGAAATTCTGTTATGCACGCAGGGACAGCTTGTCCTGGACAGCGGTTCGGGCGATGATCCGATTCACCTTTTCAAGGGGGTATCCGTCGTGATTCCCGCATCGGTTGAGAAATATTATCTGTCCGGCAGCGGGGTGTGCTATAAAGCATCGGTACCTGGCTCTGCAGGCTTTGTGCTTGACACGCGATCGGCGGAATCGTAAAAGGTACGTATATATCGCTTTTATCGTCAGCTGTTGGTGAGATTTGGCCATAAGTTTCGCTGTGTTAATAATACTTAATCCGCAGTTCATCCGGTAGACAGGTTGAAGACAAAATGCGGAAGGTTCTTAATCGGACCCTGATTTGTTGGAGTTGATTCATGATGAAAGGCATCGTTCTTGCCGGTGGTTCAGGTACCCGGCTATTTCCCATCACCCGGGTGGTCAGCAAACAACTGCTTCCGGTTTATGACAAACCCATGATTTACTATCCCCTGTCGGTACTGATGCTGGCAGGTATTCGGGACATTCTGCTGATCTCGACGCCGGAGGATCTGCCGCAATTCAAACGGCTTTTTGGAGACGGTTCCCAGATCGGGA
>JAPLJE010000455.1 GCA_026388755.1 Deltaproteobacteria bacterium
GGGGCATACCATCGGCGCTGCCGGCGCGATTGAGACTGCGGTTACGGCGTTAAGCCTGTACCACAGCCTGATTACACCCACCATCAATCTCGAAGAACCCGATCCTGCCTGTGATCTGGATTATGTTCCCAATCATTCCAGAAAAGTGGAATCTTTGGAGGCTGCTATCACCAACTCTTTTGGATTTGGGGGGCATAACTGCTGCATTGTTCTGGAAAAAACACCAGAAGAATTGGCATAAGGTTGATATTCCGGCCGAGTTTTGCTATACTCTGGCCGTTTTTTTTGTCTTTTTATGGTAATTAATTTGAGTTTCGTATCTATTTGTTTAGGGAGTATAACTTGACAGCAAGAGATGTCTATATTTCAGGGATTGGGTCCTTCTCTCCGGGCAATCCCGTGCCCTTTGATCAGATAGAAGATGTTCTTGGCAGAATTACCGATGCCCCCCCGAAACTGTTAAAGCGGATTGATAGACTTCGGCCAATCATGAAGGAACTTCTGGGAATCGAGTATTCGTATTATGCGATAGACCCAGAAACTCGTCAGACGACCGAATCGAACGTTTCCATGTGTGTTAAAGCAGCCCGGCAGGCTCTGGATGATGCAGGAATGATTCCCGAAGATGTCGATCTACTCGTCTATGCCGGCATTCTGTATGATTGCATGTGCCCGCCTTCCAGCGTGCTGGTACAGGATGCATTGAACATTCCTTACTGCGCCGAGATGTCCATTCATTCCAATTGCACTGCCATATATAAGGCGATTCAGGTGGCATCGGATCTGATTTCAAACGGTCGCTACAGGAATGCACTGATTGTGACGTCCCAGCTTTCTTCAACTTTTTTAAGATCCGAGTACTACAATCAAAAAGTGCTTACCGAAGAGCAGGTCATTTTACGCTGGTTTCTAAGCGATGGTGCCGGTGCCCTAGTCATGACCCCTGTCAAACCCGAATCTGCCTGCATGAAAGTGGTGGATACCTATTTGGAATCGGTTGGAATGGGAATTGAGCCTTCGATGAAAATGTCATTTGGAGCCGGCAATTGGAAGATTTCGGAAATTTATGAACATGGCTGGCATCACCTGACACAGGATATCTCAACCGTCTCCAGGCTGGCCCCGGGGCTTTTTGAAAAAGGGATCAAGGCAATGCTGGCCAAAACCCGGTTGGATGTTTCCAGAGTAAAATGTTTTTTTGCCAATATTCCAACCAAGCACATGATGGATGTTGCCGTAAAGAATCTGATAAAAAATGATTTTAAGAATCCTGACCTGGTTTTTTATTCCAAGCTGGCCACACGGGGATATCAGGGAGCGCCGGCCATCATCATCGCTCTGGATGACTACATGCAAGATCCTCCCCTGCAACCCGGAGACAGGATCATCAGTTTTGTCACGGAATCCAGCAAATGGATGCATGCCGGATTCATTTTTGAATACTGTTAACTTTTCAGAAACGTTTACAGGGATCAGTGGCCAGTGGTTTAGGGATCAGTTTTTTTAGCGATCCCTTACAATTGGCTCCCTTGTGAATACTTACACTTTCCAGGAATCGCAATGGAGATTGCAGCTCTGACCCATATCGAAGCATCTCAGGAACAGCACATTCTGTTGCTGCGATTGAATAATCCTCCGAACAATTATCTTCCAAGTCAGTTTTTTGTGGATCTGACTGTTTGCCGTGACTGGATGCAGTCTGAGGAAGTGGATGCGGTTATTTTCACGGGGAAGGGAAGGACGTTTTCAAAAGGGGCGGATATTCAGGAAATTCAGAAGTCGCCGGGTGCTGTGAACCTGGAGTCGGTCCTTTATGCAAATGAATTGTTTTCGTTTATTCAGAAACTGCAAAAACCGGTTATTGCCGCCATAAACGGCACGTGTTTGGGAGGTGGGCTGGAACTGGCCCTGGCCTGTCATTTTCGCTTATGCATCGAAAAAGCCATCCTTGGGCTTCCCGAGGTTTCAATCGGGGTGGTTCCGGGTCTTGGCGGAATTCAGCGGCTGATTCAGGTGATTGGTCCGGCAAAAGCCCTGGAAATGATACTAATGGGGAACATGATATCGGCTCCGCAAGCCCTGAGTCTGAATCTTGTCAATCGGGTGTTCCCCAAAGACGGTTTTTGGGAACATGTTCTTCTTTTTGTTAGGACCCTGCTATCGGCACGCAAGGAAGCTGTTCAGCAGGTGTTGCGGTTGTTTCAGTTGTCCCGGTCTGAAGATGACGCGCGGAACATCCGTGAAGCAGCCATCTGTTTTTCACAGTTAATGACACAGCAGTTGAACCGGATAACTTGAGGTTCAATGTACTAGGAGATTGATGATGAAGCGCATCTTAGCAGAAGCAGAAAAAAAAGAAATTTATGATCAAATTAGGCAATACCTTGCTGATGAACTGGAAATTGTTCCTGAAGATATAAAGGATGATACCAATATCATTGATGACCTTGGCGGGGATTCTATTTTGTTTCTGGAGATGTTTGAAGAGTTTAAGGGAAAACTTCAGATTGACCTTGAAATTCGCACGATCGGCCAGTATATGCTGAGCCATCCGGTTTACAC
>JAPLJE010000258.1 GCA_026388755.1 Deltaproteobacteria bacterium
GCGCCGACGCCCTGTTTCTGGTGATCATCGCCAGCGCCTGGAAACAGATCAGCTATAATTTTGTATTTTTCATCGCCGGGCTGCAATCCATTCCCAAATCGCTGATTGAGGCCGCAGCCATTGACGGGGCCAGCCCTCTTCGGCGATTCTGGGTCATTACCTTTCCACTGCTGTCCCCGACCCTGTTTTTTCTACTGGTCATGAACGTGGTATATGCCTTTTTCGAAACCTTCGGCATCATCCACACGGTAACCCAAGGAGGCCCCGGGGGAGCCACCATGACGATGGTGTATAAAGTTTACAAGGACGGATTTGTGGGGCTGGACTTGGGATCATCTGCCGCGCAGTCGGTTGTTCTGATGATCGTGATCGTTACCCTGACAGTTCTGCAGTTCAAATATGTTGAAAAAAAGGTGCAGTACACGGGATAAGCACAATGGTTGAAAAAACGCCCTGGCTGGATTTATTGACCTATACCCTGTTGATTCTGGGAATCGGTATCGTTGGATTTCCCATTTTCTATACGATTGTAGCGGCAACGCTTCCTCTCGAAGAAGTATCCAGAATCCCCATGCCTCTGATTCCTGGAGATCAGCTTTTGGTCAATCTGAAAACAGCCTGGATCAAAGGCAACCTGGGCACCCAGATGTGGAATTCCTTTATCATGGCCGTCGGAATTACGTTCGGCAAGATCTCCGTTTCCATGCTGGCGGCATATGCCATTGTTTATTTTGATTTCCGCTTCAGAAAGATCGCCTTTGTGTCGGTTTTCTGCACCCTGATGCTGCCGGTGGAGGTCCGAATCCTTCCCACTTATGAGGTGACCGCCAATATCTTTGGCCCGATTCAGCGGATTATAGAGGCATTTCATGTGGATACGCTCATCGGATTTTTCACGGGGAACCTCTTTCAAATCTCCATCGAACTCAGCCTTCTGGACAGTTATGCCGGGCTCATTTTTCCCCTGGTCGCCTCTGCCACCGCCACATTTTTATTTCGACAGTTTTACCTGACCGTTCCGGAAGAGCTTTGTGAAGCCGCCAAAATCGACGGGGCATCTCCCATGAAGTTCTTTACGAAAATTCTGCTGCCGCTTTCCAAAACCAATATTGCCGCATTGATCGTCATTGATTTTGTCTATGGCTGGAATCAGTATCTCTGGCCCCTTTTGATCACCACAAACCCGAAAATGATGACCGCCGTTATCGGTTTAAAACGCCTGATTCCCCAGATGGACGACCTTCCCACCTGGAATGTGGCTTTGGCCGGCGCCCTTCTGGTCATGGCGCCGCCGGTTCTGGTCGTGCTATTCATGCAGCGGTGGTTTGTCAAAGGGCTGGTGGATACCGAAAAGTGAATTTCAAAACCTTGAAAACCATCAAACTTGAGCTTTGGATATAATGCATGGTTTGCTGCTGAACGTTACGCATTAAGGAACGGGTATGAATTTGAATTTTCAAAATGTTCTGGTCACCGGCCCTGCCGGTTTTATCGGTTATCATCTCTCGCTTCGACTGCTGAAAATGGGTTGCCACGTCGCGGGTATCGACAACATGAATCCCTATTATGATGTCAATCTCAAACAGTCCAGACTGGATCAATTGCTTGATTTTGACAAGTTTTCGTTTCATCAGAATGATCTTTCGGATCGGTCCGGGCTGGAATCCGTTTTCAAGAAACACCTGCCCTTTGACGTGGTGGTGAACCTGGCAGCCCAGGCAGGCGTCCGGTATTCCCTGACCAACCCCCATGCGTACGTGGATTCCAATATTGTCGGATTTGTAAATCTTCTGGAATGCTGCCGATACAATCAGGTGAAGCATCTTGTGTTTGCTTCTTCCAGTTCCGTATACGGGGCAAACACGCTGATGCCGTTTTCGGTGCATCACAATGTGGATCATCCGGTGTCACTTTATGCCGCCACCAAAAAGGCCAATGAACTGATGGCGCACACTTACAGCCACCTGTACAACATGAATTGCACGGGGCTGAGGTTTTTCACGGTCTATGGTCCCTGGGGTAGACCCGATATGGCTTTGTTCCTGTTTGTCCGAGCGATTCTGGACGACAAGCCCATTCAGGTCTTTAATCATGGCAAAATGAATCGGGATTTTACCTATATCGACGACATCATCGAAGGCGTCTTCCGGATCATGGGAAGACTCCCCCAGCCCAATCCTTTCTGGACCGGAGATCGCCCGGATCCCGGAACATCCTATGCTCCCTACAGAATCTATAACATCGGAAACAACAATCCGGTGGAATTATCTACATTTATCGAGATCATTGAAAAGACTCTCGGAAAGACCGCTCGCAAAACCTATATGGATCTTCAGCCAGGGGACGTGGTGTCCACATACGCCAATATCGACGATCTGATTACGGATGTGGGATTCAAGCCCCAGACTCCTCTTGAAATCGGGATTGAAAGATTCATTGACTGGTACAGGGAGTACTATTCAAAGCCGTAAGCTTAATGGGAGGCCCTGAGAGAGGGTGCTTTCATTTTTGGGAGGTTGTTTTATTTCAATTATAGGAGACGAGATGACTTTACAAAGTCTTTATACCGGAGAAACGTGGCAAAAGCTCAGGGCTCGAGCAGAGGTGATGAATCAGCCGCAAAACCATCTGAAGCATCTTATCGCCGAACCCAACCGTTTAAACGCATTTTCTTTGACCGCCGCAGACGTTTTTTATGATTTTTCACGGCAGCGGCTCGATACGATCACCCTGGAACTTCTTTTTGAGCTCGCTAGAGTTCGCAGGGCTCTGGAAAAATTTTCGGCCATGACAAAGGGCGAAAAGTTGAATGTGACAGAAAACCGGGCCGCGCTGCATACGGCAACCCGCGATTTTTCCAGCACATCCCTCTATCTTGATGGAAAGGATATCCTTTCTGAGATCAGAGAGGTTAACCGCCAGATCAAAGCATTTTCCGATCAGGTTCATGGCGGAATGATCTGCGGATGTACGGGCAAGCGCTTCCGTCATATTGTGGTTATCGGCATCGGCGGCTCCTATCTGGGAACGGAATTCGTTTCAACGGCCCTGAAGTCGTATGCGGACCGCGGCATTGACCTTTACTATCTGTCGAATGTGGACATCCACAATTTCGGGGCCATTGTCAGAGAAATTGACCCTGAAGCCACGTTGTGGCTGATCATTTCAAAAAGCTATACAACCCCGGAAACCCTGTCCAATGAAGGCCTGGCCCGGGCGTTTATGGCGGAAAAAGGAATCGATCCCTCAAAACATATTGTAACGGTAACCGGCAAGGGAAGCCCAGGGGATAATCCTGCCAATCCCGTGCTTCAATCTTTTAATATGTTCGATTTCATCGGCGGCAGATACAGCGTCTGCTCCGCGGTCGGCGCAGTTCCCCTCAGCCTGTATCTGGGGTATGAAATGTTTGAGCGATTCCTGAAAGGGGCCGAAGCCATGGATTCTCATGCCCTTCACTCCCCGATTCAGGAAAACATGCCTCTTGTGGCCGCACTGATTGCAATCTGGAACAATAATTTTCTAAAGTATCCGGCTCAGGCAATTATTCCCTATTCAGCCCCTTTAGCCAAACTGGCGCCGCATGTTCAGCAGCTCAACATGGAAAGTAACGGCAAAATGGTCAATACCGAAGGCGTCTTCATGGAAGAGCCTTGCGGAACCATTATTTTCGGAGAACCCGGTACCAACGCCCAGCATTCGTTTTTTCAACTCGCTCACCAGGGAAGGGCTTTTCCGATCGAATTCATCGGCGTTATTCATCCACTGTTCCCACAATACCGGACATTGTCCAAGGGGGTAACCAATCATCAGGAGCTCTGGGCCAATCTGCTTTCCCAGCCCATGGCCCTTGCAACCGGAAAAGAGGACGCAGATCCGGCCCGATATTTTCCCGGCAATCGCCCGTCATCCACGCTGATTTTAAAGGATCTTTCCCCGGAAAACGTTGGCAAGCTCCTGTCGTTTTATGAAGCCAGAACCGTTTTTGAGGCATTTATCTGGGGCATCAATCCTTTTGATCAGTTCGGGGTGGAGCTGGGAAAAGTTCTGGCTGGGGAAATCCGGAAAGAAATGGCTGCCAGGAATAAGGACAGCACGCATTCATTGGATTCGGCAGACCCCATCACCCGGTTTTATTTGGAGATGTTGTTTTCTGAGTAAGGCTAAGGTTGACAGGTGAAAGTAAAACCCTTTTGCCTTCACCTGTTTTATGGACTTCATAACAAACTTCTTGACATCATCATTATCATAATATAATAATGAGCTTTAAAAGCATAAAGTCCGCCATTTGGAGTGAATACCTAAACCAATTCTTCAATCATATAATCTCAGAAACTCCTTTATTCCTCCATATCCAGCAAGGCACTGAATCATCATTCACCGGTTGCGTTTCATGCGTGCATCTGCTTCCTGAATGATGGTCCGGTAAAAAGTCTTTTATTCTCGTTCCCATATTTTCCGTGTTGTCTTTCCTTTGACGCACACGAATGTGAATAGTTTTGACCATTTTCCACTTCTAACCCCCAGTACATCACAGCGGAGCTGAAATGACCGACGGGTAAGAAAACAACGGGGTATTGCATTAATGAACATAGCCGAACTAAAAGACAAAAGAATCAGCGAATTGGCCCAGATGGCCAAAGACTATAACATTCACGGGGCTGCCGGCCTGCGAAAACAGGAACTCATTTTTGCCCTGCTTGCTTTGGTTTTTTGCGCGCACCCAACTACAACTATCTTCCAGGACCGGACGATATTTACGTTTCTCCTTCTCAGATCCGTCGATTTAACCTGAGAACCGGCGACACCATCTCCGGACAAATTCGTCAACCCAAAGAAACCGAGCGGTATTTTGCGCTTCTGAAAGTAGAGGCCGTCAATTACGAAGACCCGGAAGTGGCGCGTGACAAGATTCTCTTTGATAACCTTACCCCCTTGTACCCAAACCGGAAAATGAATATTGAAGGTGCCGCGGACAATTATTCCACGCGAATCATGGATCTGATGATTCCCATTGGTTTTGGTCAAAGAGGACTGATCGTATCTCCACCGCGTTCGGGCAAGACCATGCTGATGCAAAACATCGCCAACAGCATTATCGGCAGTCACAAGGATGTCATTCCCTTCGTGCTTCTCATTGATGAAAGGCCGGAAGAAGTCACCGACATGGAACGATCTGTCAATGCAGAGGTTATCAGCTCTACCTTTGACGAACCGGCGGAACGCCATGTTCAGGTGGCGGAAATGGTCATCGAAAAAGCCAAGCGGCTGGTTGAACATAAAAAAGACGTGGTTATCGCCTATAACGCGGTGATGCCTCCCAGCGGAAAAATTCTATCCGGTGGCGTGGACTCCAACGCACTTCAACGTCCTAAACGATTTTTCGGAGCCGCACGCAATATCGAGGAAGGCGGTAGTCTGACCATCATTGCCACGGCCTTGATCGACACCGGAAGCCGAATGGACGAAGTCATTTTTGAAGAATTCAAGGGAACCGGCAATATGGAAATTCAGCTTGACAGAAGACTTGCCGACAAACGGGTATTCCCGGCAATTGACATCAAGAAATCCGGCACCCGAAAAGAAGAGCTTCTTTTGGATGACGAGACATTAAACCGCGTCTGGATTCTGCGAAAACTGCTGTCTTCCTTAAATCCTGTGGACAGCCTTGAATTTTTACTTGAAAAAATGAGCGGAACAAAGAATAATAAAGACTTTTTAAATTCCATGAATGCTTGATATACTCATATAACATCAAGATGGAACATGATACTAACAACCAAGACAGGGAGTTCACCAGAGTAATGAAAGCGACGATTCATCCGCCTTATGCAGAAACGGTTATCAAATGCGCCTGTGGCAACAATTTTCAAGTTGGATCCACAAAGCCAGAAATTCATATAGAAATCTGTTCCAAATGCCATCCGTTTTTTACCGGAAAACAAAAACTGGTAGATACGGCCGGCCGAATCGAACGGTTCCGCAAAAAATATGAGAAATTTCAAAAATAAAGGCTGAGGGCCGAAGGCCGAAGGCTGAAGGCAAGGAACGGATCAAGTCCCTTGACATTTTTTGCCTTTGGCCCTTGGCCTGACATGTTATGTTTGACAAACTAAAAGGTGTTGAAAAACGATTTCTGGAGGTCGAAAAGCTTTTATCAGACCCGAAAACCGTTCAGAATCGAGAACTCTACCAGAAATATGCTCAAGAGCACGCAGACCTGAACAAGGTTGTTGCAGCTTACCGCGATTACAAGCGGATCATCGGCGATCTTGACAACAGCCACGAGATGTTAAAGGACAGCGATCCAGACATCAAAGAAATGGCCCGAGATGAAATCGAGAAGTTGAACCGCGAAAAAGAACAGCTCGATCTGCAGATCAAACAGCTTCTTGTTCCTAAAAACCCCAATGACGACAAAAACATCATTCTGGAAATCCGGGCGGGGACCGGTGGTGAAGAAGCCGGACTTTTCGCCGGAGACCTGTTTCGAATGTATTGCCGATATGCTGAAAAACGCAACTGGAAAGTCGAAGTGATGACCCATCACACAACGGGCGTCGGCGGCTTAAAGGAAATCGTTGCCATGGTTCATGGTAACGGCGCTTACAGTGCATTTAAATATGAAAGCGGCACCCATCGCGTTCAGCGGGTTCCCACCACGGAAACACAGGGTCGCATCCATACCTCAGCAGTTACCGTTGCCGTTCTTCCGGAAGCAGAGGAAGTAGAAGTCCACATCGATTCCACAGAAGTCAAATTTGATGTTTTTCGCTCCTCCGGCCCTGGCGGACAATCTGTCAATACAACCGATTCGGCAGTGCGGGTTACACACCTGCCCACTGGCCTGGTGGTCATCTGCCAGGATGAAAAATCACAATGGAAAAATAAAGCCAAGGCCATGACCGTTTTAAGAGCCAGACTTTTGGATAAAATGGTCAGCGAACAGGATGAGAAACGCTCCCTGGATCGTAAAAGCCAAGTGGGAACCGGAGATCGAAGCGGCAGAATCCGGACCTATAATTTTCCGCAGGGCCGCATGACAGATCATCGCATCGGACTGACTCTTTATAAACTGGAAGCCATTCTTCAAGGTGATATTGATGAGATCATCGACCAGCTAACCGCTTATTATCAAGCCCAGGCCCTACAGAATGCAGAATCCTCCCGGCCCCAGGGAAGCTGAGTGGACCATCCTGAGTCTCATTAAGTGGGCAACAGGATATTTCACTTCTCACGGCATTGACAGCCCTCGGGCAACTGCCGAAATTCTCCTTGCCACCCTCCTGAATCTGAAACGGATTGATTTATACCTCAGATACGACCAGCCCTTGTTAAATAGCGAACTCTCTGAATTCAAATCCCTGATCAAGCGACGGGTCAACAGAGAGCCGGTAGCCTACATTATTGGAAAAAAAGAATTCTGGTCCCTGGACCTTGAGGTCAACCCAAACGTTCTCATCCCGAGGCCGGATACCGAAACCCTTGTTGAGGAGGCTTTGCGCTGCCTCGGACCCGTGGATTCTCCTCCGAATTCGGATAGACGGGTTCTGGAGCTGGGTACCGGATCCGGCGCCATTGTCCTTGCCCTGGCATCTGAGCGATCGGCATACCACTACGTTGCAACGGATATCTCGCTAAAAGCGATTGATATTGCTCGGAGAAACGCCAGACATCATCAACTGGCATCCGCCGTTCAGTTTGTCGCCGGTAACTGGCTGGATCTGTTTTCGCCAAACAAGCCCGTCTTTGACATGATTGTGTCGAATCCGCCATATATCCCCTCTGATGACATTGCCGGTCTTCAATCCAGCGGCGGCACAAGCATGTATCCGGCCATGGAAATGTCTTATCAGATATTGAACTCCACCTCGGCGAAATTAAAGCATGTCATC
>JAPLJE010000151.1 GCA_026388755.1 Deltaproteobacteria bacterium
AGCTGATCCAGCGGGATGGATGCCCATCCTGGCACCTGCACCGGGAGCTCGACATTTTCATCGGGAATGAACTCATCCAGAGACAGCTCTCTTTCCGGCGCATATTTGGATTTTCGCTTTTTCTTCAGGCAGGCGCTGGTGGCAATACGGTAGAGCCAATTCTTGAATTTGGTTTCATATCGAAAATCCTTCAGATATTTGAAGACATTGATAAACGTGTCCTGAACCATGTCTTCGGTATCCTGAACATCCCGGCACATGCGCATGCCGAAATTATACAGTTTTCGTTCATAGCGCCGGACCAGTTCCGGAAACAATTCAGACTGTCCGGCGTTGATTGCCTGGATCAGCTCAAAATCATCATCCGGTCTGATCTTTGGATTGGGGGAGATCGGCATTCTTTTTCTTGTCTGTCACCTGACAGGCATTTTTCATTCAGGTGGAAACTCCGAACTTTGGCAGAATATAGGCCTGAAGGACAAACCATCCCGCCACAACAGCCAGCAATATCAGCGCTTCTTTCATATCATAACTCCTTTGAAGTATACAAACAGACTAAAAAAAATCATTCTGTTAGTGTTGAACCTGAAAAAGGGATTGGGTTACAGGAAATGATTACGAGATCATCGGTGTGAACTGAAAGGGACCGTTAAAAGATGATTCGCTCCGCGTTTTGAACCAGGCGCTTGGCTTCATTTTCCCAGTTTTTTCCGCCGACTTGGATGGCCAGCTCTTCGGCGATATGCCGGGGGATTACATTCAGATTTGTATTTCTGCCAAGTCCCTGGATACAGGAGGGGCAGTGGGTGAGCAGTTTGATGTCTGATGTCTGAATGACCGGAATCGCCGATGTTTTTGAACAATGCCCGTCGTTTTCGCTCCAGCATGGCGTTTGAAATATCCGGCCGGCTCAGGGAAAGGGTTCCGGCTTCCGAACAGCAGTGGGGAACCGGGGTAACGCAGTATCCGCAGGTTCCGAGCAGGGCTTCGGCTTGACCGTCCAGGGAATCATGGCAGGGCCGGTGATAGAGACAGGTTTCGTTGGCGTCGATTTTGACACCGGTTTTCAGCACAAAGCCGCAGACATCGTGAATGCCGCAGCCGAAAATTTCCTGCATGTCCATCTGGTGCAGGGCCTCCCGGCAGGTGCCGCAGCTCACCACGCAGGCGTCAAAGGAAAGATATCCCAGCATTTCCCGGATCTGGCTGAAGATAATGGCGTTTTGCAGCACTTGCCTGCCCTGGGTTGCGGACTTGGCATTCACCTGGGCCGGATATCCGCAGCATAAAAAGGCGGGCGGCAGCACCACTCGGATTCGCGCAGTTAGCAGAATATAAATGGCGGCAATTGAAATGTTTGAAAACAACCTTTCCGAGCCGCAACCCGGAAAATAAAACACCGTAAAGGTCGCGGGCTCCATTGGTTCGATGCACAGGCTATGATTCCATCCGGATGCGGGAAGCACATCCCGGAGTGTTCCCCTGGACATGGGCGTCACCGGCGAACGCAGGTAGGATAGCCCGGGTAGGCCCTGTACGAAAGATGGACCCGCGGTCATCAGCCGCTGTCCCGTGCGCTGAAAGTGGGTTCCCCAGGTCATTGCCTTTCGCATCACCTGGTTGATTGCTCCGGACCGGCTTTCCAGATAGGAAAGCGTCAGCCGGGTACCCAGTGCCGTGTGCTTGTATCGCAGAGCCTCCAGAATTTCCCGCTCCAGAATGGAGATCTCTCCGGTGTCGATGCCGACCGGACAGGGCGGGAGGCATTTATGGCAGATGGTACAGTGGTCAGCGATTTCTTCCAGATAATGCAGGAGCTCGAAACGGGTCGAGTGTGACCGCTGGGCGTCGTAAAGCAAGGCTTCGATCAGGGACACAATGGCCAGGTTCTTGTTCCGGGGATGAAAAAAGAGGTTTTCAGCAGGAGAAAACACGCAGCAGTCCGGCTTGCATCGGCCGCAGCGGATGCACCTGGAGATTTTTTCGGCCAGTACTTCCAGGGATCCGTGCCGAAGAATTCTGGCTTCAAGTCCCAGCAGGTTAAAAGATGAGGCAAAGACTTTTTCGGGAATTTCCAAATCATCCAGTTTTCCAGGATTCATGATGCTTTCCGGATCCACTTGTTTTCGATAATCGGCCAGATCCTTCAGCTTCCGGGAATCCAGGTATTTCAGTTTGGTAAAGCCGATTCCGTGCTCCCCGCTGACCACGCCTTCCAGCTCGACCGCCTTGGCCATCACCGCATCCGCGGTTTCCGCGGCCCGGGTCATCATGTCCCGGTCATTGGAAAATACCGGAATATTGACATGGACATTTCCGTCACCCGCATGCATGTGGGTGGCGATAATGATCAGCCTGCGGCGAACTTCCATGCGCTGCTCCTGAATCCGGCTGCAAACGGTTGCGTTGCCGTGAAACAGCCCTTCCAACTCGCTCATCAGATGCTGGAGATGTTTTTCCTCCCGAAGCGCGTCTTTGCCGGCAATTTCCAGAAGATCAATGGCT
>JAPLJE010000792.1 GCA_026388755.1 Deltaproteobacteria bacterium
GTTTTGGTTGAGCCCATTCGGAAAATCCCGTCAAAACTGGGGATTGAAGAGTTTGTCCGCGTCAAGCTGGGAAAAGTCGATGAGCGGATTGTCGCCATTCCGCTTCCCCGTGGCGCCGGCTGCATCACCAGCCTGACCCAGGCCGACGGCATCATCCGTATCCCCAATCACATCGAAGGCATCAAGGAAAATGAACCGGTCCGTGCAGAGCTGCTCCGGCCCTTATCGTCCATCAAAAACACCATCGTCGTTGTCGGCAGTCACGACAATACCCTTGATGTGCTGGCAGATCTGATCAGCTACCATCACCCCGGGTTAACCCTTTCCTCCAGCCATGTGGGCAGCATGGGGGGTCTGATGGCCATCAAAAGAGGAGTTTGCCACCTGGCCGGCTCTCACCTGCTGAATACGGAAGACGGGTCTTACAATCTTTCCGATATTCGAAAATTCCTGCCGGATATTCCGGTCAAACGGGTCCAGCTCGTTTTCAGGGACCAGGGATTCATGGTGTCCCGCGGGAATCCCAAAGGCATTACAGGCGTAGAGGATCTGGTTCGAAAAGACATTCGTTTCGTGAACCGGCAGAGCGGGTCCGGAACGCGGATTCTTCTGGATTACCGCCTGAAGCAGCTCGATCTGAATCCCAGGGACATCAACGGCTATGACGAGGATGAATTTACCCACATGTCCGTTGCCGCGGCTGTACTGGGGGGAACGGCGGATATGGGCCTGGGGATTTTTGCGGCTGCCAGAGCCCTGAATCTTGATTTCATTCCGGTCGTCACCGAACAGTATGATTTGATCATCCCTGAACGTTTCTTCGACACGGAAAACATCCAGCGCCTGCTGACGACGATTCGCACGCCGGATTTCAAACAACGTGTTGAAAAACTCGGCGGATATCACACCGAACGGACCGGAGAGGTGCTGGAAGGCTGAGAGACCGTGTCCGAAAAAGTTGAGTTTTCTTATTAAGATCTTATATTTCGGTCATTGACGACTTGTATACTTACTGGAGCCGTCTGATTCCCCCACTGTTAAAAAAGGAGGCATCTTATGATAAACGAACGACTGCGCAATGCAATGAATGAACAGATTAAAAACGAGCTGGAGTCTTTCTATATCTATATGTCAATGGCAGCCTATTTCCACGCCAGGAATCTGGACGGCATGGCGCACTGGATGCGGTGTCAGGCTCATGAAGAAATGACCCATGGCATGAAATTTTTCGATCATATCCACGACAGGGGCGGCAAGGTTGTCCTGTTGAACCTGAATCAGCTGAAAACCGACTGGGCTTCCATTCTGGAAGTGTGGCAGGACACCTATGCACACGAACAGTTCATCACCGGTAAAATAAATGACCTGATCACCATCGCCCGCGAAGAGAAGGATTATACCTCGGAGCCAATGCTGGCGTGGTTTTCAAAAGAACAAATGGAAGAAGAGGCCACAGCCGGCAAAGTGCTTGAGCAGATCAAAATGATCGGAGACAATCAGACCGGCATTATCATGCTGGATAGGGAACTGGGCGCACGGGCCTTTCCGCCGGGATCACCCATAGATCCAGTTTCTTATTCAGCCGCCACATGATTGAGATGGCAACGAACCGGCATTTCGCCTGTTCAAGGCTCTGTGCAGACAGGACTTTTTTCGTGAAAATGAAGAACGCCCCATGCTCACCAAAAAACAACTGATACAGGAAGTGGCTGAATTACGAAAACACATCACCGGACTGGAGGCTCGGATAAAGGACTGCAGCCGATTGGAAGCATCCTTGCGTGAAAGCGAAGAACGTTTCCGTTTTATGGCAAAAACAACCGGAGATGTTCTCTACCGGCTCAAATACAGTTCGATGAAATACGACTATATCAGCCCCTCGATTCTGGAACTCACGGGCTACTCTCCCGAGGAAATCGATGCCATCGGACTCTCGACCCTGATCATGAAGTTTGAGAGCCTTGGCGAAAACATCCTTTCTATTGCGGATGCTGTCAGAAATCGTCAAGAGCGAAAGACCGGGCAATACCTGGTCGACTACCTGATACGGACAAAGAGCGGAGGGTCCCGGTGGCTGGGGGATCATTCATTTCCCTGGCTGGATGAATCCGGAAACTTGATCGGATCGGTTGGAATTCTGAGCGATATCTCGGAACGCAAGCGGGCGGAGGCGGCTCTTCGGCAGATGAATCAGAATCTGCATCTTCTTGCCACCCTGGATGGGTTGACCGGGGTGGCCAACCGCCGCAGATTCGATGAGTTCATCAGCAGGGAATGGGGACGCATGCAGCGTGAGCAAGCGCCCATCTCCCTGATTCTTTGCGATATTGATTTTTTCAAACTCTATAACGACACTAACGGCCATCAGGCCGGTGATGACTGTTTACGCGAGGTTGCCCGAGCCATCAGAAAAAGCGTGAAGCTCTATAACGACACCTACGGGCATCAGGCCGGGGATGACTGTCTGCGTGAGGTTGCCCGAACCATCAGAAAAAGCGTGAACCGTCCTTCGGACCTGGTTGCCCGCTATGGAGGAGAGGAATTTGCCGTGGTTCTGTCAAACACGGACGCCGGGGGAGCTGTCAACATCGCTGAAAACATCCGAAGAGAGGTTGAAGCGCTTTCCATCACCCATCACCAACACTCCGGAGGCCGGATACTTACGATTAGTTGCGGGATCGCCAGTATGATCCCCGTTGAGGATTACACGCTCGACAGTCTCATTGCCCTTGCGGACAAGGGGCTTTACGAAGCCAAAAAGCAGGGGCGTAACCGGGGCATTCTGAAAACAGGAACGTCATAGCGGCCCCCAAAAAACCTGAAGGCGACCCGATACTTAACCACTTTATGATGCAAAAGGGTTTTCGGATCTCTGACCCCGCCCAGAGGACGGGGTTTTTCAAGACAAAATAAATAAAGCGCCAGAAATGTCTTATATAGTATTTTTTCATGATATATTGCATGATGGAAAGAGATAGGGATTACATTCAGGCAGAATAAAAATCAGATATCGCAGGTATATCCTGAGATCGTTTATATGCTGGAAAGATATCCAGAAACTATAGAACTACTTGCTTTCTCAAGGAGATTGGTGTGAGTATTAAAAGGCAGAACTTAAGCAAGGCGATATCAATCGCTAACTATTTTCTCTATCTTGTCCTCATTATTATTGTGTTTGATGTCCTTGTCTTAAATAAATTGCTCGGGTTTGGTTATCCGAGGCATTACCAACAAGAAAATATTGAACGGTACCCTTCTCCCTATGTGGAATTTACTGGCAAGCCTGACACAAAGGATCATAATGAATATGGATTTCGTGGCCCTTCGTTTAAGGAATCAAAGCAAAATGATCTTAAGGTCGCCATTTTTGGAGGGTCAACTGGCTATTATGGGGATCCACCAATTCCAAACATCGTCAAAAAAGAACTTGAAGAGTTAACAGGTCTAAGTGTATTCGTGGCAAATTATTCTGTTGTAAGTTCTAATCATCGCCAACATCTACATGGGATCATAGAGTTTCTTCCTCAGTTTAAGCCTGATATAATTATTTTCTATGGCGGTCATAATGAAACGCTTCAAAGTGCTTCCTATGACCCTAGACCAGGTTATCCTTTTAATTACTTTTACCGCGCAGAAACGAGTGCATTGGTAAAATTATTGATAGAAAACTCTGCGATCATAGGGGAAATAGACAAAAGGACAGGAGTATTTACTGGTTTAGAAAAGCTAAGAAAGGAACAACAGCCGTTTTCTGATGGTTGGAATAATAAAATGGTTGAAAAATATTTTGAAACCTTGAGGTTAGCTAATAGCGTTACGAGTATAATTGAATCACAACGATTTGAAAAAACAAGATTCTTTGCATTTTATCAACCGTACCAGGTACCCAAAGAACTTTTATCAGCAAATAATACTATAAAGAATAAGATCCGTTCGATAAAATATGTTTTTGATGTTTCATCAGAATTTGACGCTCTTGGGAAAGAAATATACAATGATATTGTGCACGTTAAGCAGCGTGCAAATGAAGTAATGGGGGCTAAAATCGCTCAAATTATTGTTAAAGAACTCCAACTAGAGAAAGCACCTATCGAAAATAATAGCTGACCCATAAGGTTTGATCTGACCGGGCAACGTGAATAGACAAATGACTGATAAACACAAGACACCGACCTGCATTCTCGGGATTTCCGCTTACTACCACGACAGCGCAGCCGCTCTGGTCAAAGACGGCGTTATCATTGCGGCGGC
>JAPLJE010000757.1 GCA_026388755.1 Deltaproteobacteria bacterium
ACCGGGACGGCTCGGAGTATCCAAACCAGCAATTCACGGGTGTTACCGTGAATATGCAATTGCTGGCGCGCACGTTCGCCACCGGGGTCAACTACTATTCCGATTCGGAAGAAAGCACTGCCGGCCATGAATTCTGCGCGTCGGGAACTTGCACCGACTATACTGAGAAGACACTTTTTATGCCGCATGGAAGAGGTTTCCTGCTTGACGGCTTTAACCCGGAAGAGTTACCCGAGAACGGTTATATCTTCAACAACGTTGCCCGCAATGGCTTGGACTTCAAGGTTTTCGGAGATCCCACGCTCATAAATGGCTCGGATAGCGGAATCACATCGCAGCCCATCCTCAACGATCCCACAAGCGGAAATTTTGGCTATCCAGCGTTAGTCGCTGGTAACCCTCCGGGCGTCGCCCCTCTCGACGTCACCAACCCACTGCAAAATGTTGGAGATGTGGACAGTATTACCAAGGGATTAGGGGAGTCCTTTTATCTTAAACTGCCCATGCTCGCCGTCCTGGGCGGGAAAAATGCCAGCGGCGAACCGCGCATAGACAACAACTTTCCGGGCTTTAATCTTAACATCTCCGACCAGCGCCGCGCGAAGGAGTTCATCCGCGATTTCGACCGAATGGTGAGCCAGGGCACGCTGCCGCAATACGTTCATATTTGGATCCCGAACTCTCACACCGGGCCGGCGGCGCAATCCCCGTTGATCACAAACGGCCCGGTGCAGCAGGTTGCTGACGGTGACGTTGCCGTGGGCATGGTTGTCGAGCACATCATGAACAGCCCGGTATACTACGATCCAGCAACAGGAGAGGGCAGTGCGATTTTCATGACTTTTGACGATGCCCAGTCCACGCTGGACCATATTCACCCCTATCGCACCCCGCTGATTGTTGTCAGCCCATATGCGAGGCCCGGTTACGTGGCTAAAAGGCATTACTCCACGGCATCCATTGTAAAGACCGAAGAATTGTTGCTGGGTCTGCCACCGAACAACCTTGGCGACCTCTTTGCAACGGACCTGCGCGATCTCTTTCAGCCCACGTATAACAATATTCAGGCAAGTGATGTTCCTGTCACCAGGGTTGCAAGTTATAAGCCGTCAAAGGAAGGCAATCGGATATGGGCTCTATCCAACCGGCTCGATGTCTCAGGTATCGACCGCGACAGCTTTCGGCTTGGTGCATTGGCGCGTTTGTCAATCGGTGCGGACGATCTGCACCGTGCCGCGAAGAGCAAGCGGATGCTGAAATCCCGGTCTTATAAGATTGAGCAAGCCAGGCTGTATGAGAATGCGCTGAAACTTGTGAGCAGCAACGCCCGGCACAAAGACAGAGACTAAGAGAAAAGGCCGTCACATTCCACAGTCTTTTCCCGAAATTACCCGAAATGGCATTTTGGAAAACCGCACCAAACAAAAGGGCGGCAGGCTGCACTTATAAAGGAGCTGAAAAAATGATTGCGCGAGTTTGGAAAGGGTGGACAAAGATCGAGGATGCAGACGCCTATGAAAAATTACTGCGAGAAGTGGTCTATCCCGGGCTTCAGACAATAAGCGGTTATCTCGGCGGCTATATACTTCGTCATGACAGTAAGGATGAAACCGAGTTTGTTGCAGTGAACTTGTTTGAGTCGCTGGATGCAGTGAAAGCATTTGCCGGCCCTGATTATGATGTGCCGGTGTTCGAGCCGGAGGCCAGGCGTTTGCTTTCCAAAGTCGAGCCAATTGCAAGACATTACGATGTAAAAAAAGCTCCTCAATACTTATAACCCTCTGGAGTCGCTTGAAAAACTACTTAACAATTTTTAATAAAAACCGGCATGGTATGAAAACAAGGAGGGCGATCATGGGAAATAAGCTGTTGATGGGAATTTGGCGGACAATGGTGAGGGTGCCTCCCGTTCTTTGGGAGAAACAGATTCAGAAGGCCCGGGGCAGAGTGAGAAAATCCACGCGCTTCATGTCACGGGATCATCGGAGGGTCCATCATTATGTGGTTCGGGAGTTGCCTCGCTTCGGAAGGCCGATACCGGCTGAAAAGGTGGCCCGGGAACTGGCCCTGTCCGAAGAGCATGCCGTTGACATTTTAAACGATCTGGAAAAACATCTGACCTTCCTGTACCGGAATGAGCAAGGGCAGGTTATCTGGGCCTATCCGGTGACAGTTGAAAAAACTCCGCACCGAATCAGTTTCGACTCGGGGGAGCGGTTATATGCCGCCTGAGCAACGGACGCGTTTGCAACGCCCTTCGTGCAAGGGCGGTTGAGGCAGGAGAACATGGCCATTCAGGTCGAAACGGAATGCGCGCACTGCAAAAGCGCCATGCGGCTGGAGATCGACAGCGATATGAACTGCCGCTGCCAGGAACCGGATTGCCATCCCGTTATCTTCGTTCCCGACGTTGATTTCACCCGTCTGGAAGATCCCAACATCATCGATGTTTTTTGAAAGGAAAGTGTCTTCTTCCGGTCGGAAGAACACGCCAGGGAATATCGAAAGGAAGGACATCGAATACGCGGCGCTTATTTCACCACTCAACAGATAGCCTATTTGAACCGGGCCATTCAGAGCGCCATCTTTGGCTGGGATTAGAGGGAATGCGGCTGGTATCGAAAAGGTTAAATCGTTGCAGGCTCTCCTCCATGCGCTTCCCCGCTGTATAATCTTCCATTTCTGGTCTTGAGGAAATCGTTCAGGGAGATATCCTCCTGCTTGATGAATCCTCTGTCCGGAAGAGAACCATTATTGACCATCTCCATCACGGCGCAGGCAGATGCCGCGGTTGTCCACGAAATCGCACGCCACCGTTTCCCATCAATGGTGATGGGATAATAGGCATTCACAAACTCGTCACGGAACAGTTGTGTCCCCTTTAACCCTTCGGCAGAGGCATGGATATAGACCACATCGTCATTGACTGCTGGTTTTGCATAAGTGAGAATCTCTCCTGCTTTTTTCCGGTCTTCACGCATGAGAAGTTCATGAAAGAAAAAATTCATCTGCTGAACATGCCCTGGATAACGGATACTTTTGTAATCCAGGTTGTCAACTTTCCCCAGATATGTTTCGCACATGGTTCCCAGCCCGCCGGAGGTTGTAAATGCCTCAAGCTGAATGCCATGAATAAAGAGCTTCTCAAGCCACTCCATCGGGGAGACCCACTTATGCTGACCATTCTCAATCACTTCACAGTCATTGAGATACTCGTTCACAACCCCCTCGGGAGACCAGTTAAAGGCATATCCAAGCAGACCCGTGGGATTCTGGGGAAGCGCGCCGACTCTGAGTTTAATACTTCTAATTTTGGTAAAATCGGCAGTCAGAGATGTCCCGACAATGGCGATAAATCCAGGCGCAAGGCCGCACTGGGGTGCCATGACCGAGTTGGCTGTTTTGCTCATTTTGATGATTGCTTTTGTCGTTGGAACATCCTCAGTCAGATCAAAATAATGAGCCCCATGCTTGTGAGCAGCGGTTGCAACCTCTAAATTATATTTATAGGGTAAACAGGATATCATGGCATCATATTTTCTAAATTTGCCCGTGAAACGCTTTATCTGTGCCATATCCGTTGTTATGACGGGAAACGGCAAATCATTTTTGGCATGGATGCTCACGCCTGTTACCTCAAATCCTGTTTTATGAAGCAGGGTTCCGACAAGACTTCCCACTTTTCCCAGTCCCAATACAATGACAGATTTAATTTTCATATGCATTTATTCCTTCTTTTTGATATAAAGGATAGGCTTGACGGGCATAACGAAGATTGGAACATATCTCATCATATCTTCTGGCAGCGTCATCGTCAAAGGAAAGTGACTCGAAAACGGATGCAGACATCAAGAAATGAAAAAACACTACCTGTTTAGCGCCCTCATTGTCCTGTTCATCAGCGGCTGCATGGGTATCTGCCATGATCCCGGAGAAAGGGACACGGCTGGGGAGAAGGAAAGGATGCACAGCATGCGCAGAGAAGTTGTCCCCAAACTGGTCGGTTCCTGGAAACTTGTGTCCTTTCACATTTTGGATGACAGCGGACAGCTATCTTATCCCTTTGGAGAAAATGCGCAGGGAAGGCTCATCTATGAACCGGGTGGACGTATGTCCGTCCAGCTTATGAATCCCAGCCGTCCCAGGTTTGCAACAGGTGATCCCCTTGTCTCATCCGAAGCTGAAGTACGCGCGGCGTTCGGTGGCTACACCGCCTATTACGGGACTTATTCAGTGAATCCGGACGAACGGACCATCGTACACCACATCGAGGCCGCCCTGCTACCCAACTGGGCTGGGACGGATCAGCAGCGCCATTTCGACTTCGATGGGAAGTTTCTGACCTTGAAGGGCAGCCTGCTTATCGGCGGCGTTCAAGGGGTGGTCAGCCTGGTCTGGGAAAGGTTGCCCTGAGATAGAGGAGGAAATATGCTTACCTATATAATCATTGAGGATGCCTTAATGGAGCAAGCTATTGGAATATATTGATTTTGTTAAAAATAAATTGCTTTTAAAGCTGCACAGAATAGCGGAACACCGCCTTGACGGCCCCAATGTTTTTTTTTCTGTGTTGTGATGTTCTCTACAATTGGTTATAATTACAGCAAATGACTGATTCAATGCCAGACCCAGATCCAGCGCCGGCCGCCACCCCCGGCACCGTGCCCGGCACTAAAAGGAGCTTTCTTCGGCAGGTGCTTCGCCTCGCGGGCCCGTATTGGAATTGCAAGCGGTGCGCGAAAGTCCGCGGCATGATACTGTTGCTATTGCTGCTCACCATGGGGCAAGTCGGGCTCATGGTATGGGTCAACTACTGGAACCGTGCGCTGTTTGACGCGCTCGAACAGCACTCGGTGCGTGGCGTGCTTCTCCAGGTGGGGTTTTTTGCGCTGATCTTCGTCATCACGATCGCAGTCACGGCGGCCCACCTGATTGTCAAGCGCTGGTTGATGATCGACTGCCGCGCCTGGTTGACCGAGCATTTGGTCGGGAATTGGATGGTCGCAACGGAGATCACGATCTCGTTGGCCCACTCGCTGGTCTTCTGCCTGATGACCATCGGTCTTTTCATCGACATCCTGTGGTCGGTGTCAGGCGCAATCGTCGTGCCGGGTACCGGGGTTCAGGTGCCGGGCTACATGGTGCCGCTGGCTTTCATTTATGCGGCTCTGGGCAGCACGATCAGCTGGATGATCGGCCGACCGCTGGTGCGCGCGACAAACGCCCTGCAGTCCGCGGAGGCGACGTTTCGCTTCGGCTTATCACGGGCGCGGGAGAACACGGAAGCGATCGCGCTCATGCGCGGCGAGCCACTGGAGCGCGCCAGCTCGGCAACACGATTTGGCCAGATCGTGCGTGAATGGAATCGGCAGTCGCTCGCATACATGGGCCTGGTCTCGTTCGGGGCGGGATACGGCGCGCTGCTGCCGGTATTCCCGATCCTGGTCGCCGCGCCCCAGTACATCTCCGGAGCGATGTCGCTCGGTGTGCTGATGCAGGCCGCGCAGGCGTTCCAGCGCCTGACTTCAGCGCTTTCCTGGCCAGTGGACAACATCGGCGAGATTGCACGCTGCCGTGCTTCGGCCGACCGCGTATTGTCACTCTATGATGGCCTGCAGCAGCTCGATGCAGTTGCTCAGGCGCCGGGCCGCCCACATATCGTGCTGGAGCGATCGGAACGTGCCCGCCTGGTAATCGAGGATCTCTGCATCACCGAACCCTCGGGGCATATCCTGCTCGAGCACTTCAGTGTTGACATCCGCCGCGGCGAAAGGGTGCTGATCGAGGGGAACCCCGCGGTGACGGGGAGCCTGTTCAAGGTGATCGGCGGGCTCTGGCCCTGGGGCAGCGGGCGGGTGTGGCTGCCGGTCGACGGCGGCATGCTGTTCGTTGCTCAGCGTCCCTTCCTGCCTGAGGGCACCCTGCGCGAAGCGCTCTGCTACCCGCATTTTCCGGAGCCGGAGGCCTTCCCCGTCTCCTCCATCCGCCACGCGCTCGAATGCGCGGGCCTGGCATGGCTTGCCTCGCGCATGGACGAGCGGGACAACTGGGAACAGGTGCTGCAGCAACGTGCCCAGCAGCGGCTCGGCATCGCACGCGTTCTGCTCCATCGGCCGGCCTGGGTGTTCATGGAAGAGGCTACCGACTCCTTTGATCCCAAGGGCGAGCGGCTGATCCTCGAGATGCTCCGCCGTGAGTTGCCCAACATGACCCTGCTGAACATCAGCTTCCATCCGGGCCTCAAGAAGCTGCACCACCGCACGATAGTTCTGAGCCGGGTGTCCTGTTAAACGAGCGGAGCGGAAACGGCGTCGGCTCTCATTGAAATCGCGGCGGCAGCAAGCCTCTCTCGACGCACTCGCGAAAGCACCACTCCGGCGTGGTTTCGGTGCGGTAGCTCCAGAAAAACCAGCCGCGGTAAAGCTCGAAGGTAAGGAGCTGTGCGGCACCGTAAGCACGATACGCGACATCCTGCTGGAACTTGTCCATGTTCCGCAGCGCATGGTCGAACGGCCCATCGGCCCAGAGCGAGACGACCTCCAGGTCAAGCCCCAAACTCCATTCGCCCACGATCGCGGGAAGCATTAGCTCGCGCTGGATATCGTCGGCCTCCTGCCGCCACAGGTCTCCTGCCTTGTGCAGGTGGCCGTGTATGTCCATTTCGATTTCCTCGCGAGCGAAGCACTGATAGCGGTGTATGTCGAAGATCACGTTCTGGTACTGCGGCGGCTGCATGAAGCCCAGGTACTCGTGGTGCGAGCGGAAGCCGTCGTGGAAGACGATTGCCGCGCGCTCCGGCGGGCAGTGAGCGCGGATCGCATGGTAGGCGCGCAGGTAGTACGCCTTGAGCAGCGCCGTGGGCACGTCCCATCGCGGTTCGTTGAGCAGTTGAATGCCGTAAAGGGCGTGTGCGAAGCGGTAGCGCTCGGCAAGTCGTTCCAGCACCTCGACCGAATGCGCCAGGTATTCCTCGCGCGTGTGCCATTCGCAGACGTCTTTGATGCCGCCGTTGTCGAAGCCGTTCTGACAGCCGGGAGCCGCGTGGAGGTCAAGTATGACGCAAATGCTGAACTCCGCGGCCCAGTCGAACGCGCGGTCCAGCACGTCTATGCCGCCTTCGACGAAAGGATGCGGGTTTGCTCCGTACTTGCTGTGATACGGATACGGAGGGCCGAAGATCCAGTGTCCGAGCGGGATGCGCACCGCGTTGATGCCAACACCTGCAAGCCACGCGAAATCCTCTCGCGTGATGAAGCGCTCCCAGTGGGCGCGCAGCCGCTCCGGCGCCTCTTGGCCCAGCTCCGCGCACCAGGTGGTCTCATCAACCGCTGCGAGCCCCTCGAACAAGCTCGGAGCCATCCACTTCTCAAGCAACAGCCAGCCACCGAGATTGACACCGCGGAGGCGGGTGGGTGAGTTTGACATGACAGGATCCGGCATAGTGGTTTCTCGCAGTCCCATCGGCTCGTATTCCAGACCCTGCAGGTCCAGCCGATGGATAAGAACCTACTTTTGAGGGAAGAATATGAAAATTATTTTTTATATTGAAAAATATTCACAATTGCAATAACAAATCGGCAATTCTCGCTGAAGGTCCAAATATATGAGAAGGGAGCAACATTTGACGGCTCAGACAGTTCTGGTTATCGAAGACGATTTCAATACTTCCAATCTCGTACGACTCTACCTGGAACGGGAGGGGTTTCGAGTCTTGTCGGCCGGAGACCTTGTCCACATTTCCGTAACTCTGCCCACGACTCAAAGCAGAAACGAAGTGGACCCGTCCT
>JAPLJE010000749.1 GCA_026388755.1 Deltaproteobacteria bacterium
ACACCAAGGGAACCGGCATCATGAATTCGTATTTTTCCGGATACGAAGCATACAGAGGGGATTTTCCCTCCCGGTTTACCGGCTCCATTGTCTCGGACAGACAAGGGGTTGCCGTGCCCTACGCATTGTTTAATCTAGAACCCAGGGGCCAGCTTTGTGTGGTTGCGGGAACGCCGGCTTATGAAGGCATGATCGTCGGCGAGCATAACCGGGACAACGACATCAATGTCAATGCCTGCAAGGAAAAGAAGCTGACCAATATGCGGGCTTCCGGAAAGGACGATCATGTGCTGCTATCGCCGGTAAAGCCCATGACACTCGAGCGTGCCATTCATTTTATCCGGGACGATGAACTGGTTGAGGTCACCCCCAAATCCATCCGACTGAGAAAAACCATCCTGGATGCCCATAAGCGGCATACGATCCGGGCGGCAAAACTTAAAGAAACGGATTAAGTAACGAGGAAGAAAGATAGGCTGAAGACTGTTCAAACAGTCCTCTTCTGCAAACCTATTTTTCACGATGCTTTATGATAGGATGAATTAATCCTAGGAGTAATTCGAGATCTCGAAAATGGTGATCGTCATTCATTTCCGATTGCAATAATATAGGCCTATCAAAATCACCGGATGCTTGGCGATAATACATCAGTAACAGGTCCATAGTTACTCGCCCATGTCGTCCAGATCACCCGCAAACGCTGACTGGAAACGCCCCCGGATGGAACCAACGGAAAAATAGATCAGCCAGGCGAAACCCAGGCCTGCAAGCACCAGCAATGCCCAATCGTCACCGTCATATACTATCCAACGTCGATAGTGGTTTGCTGAATTGAAGTACGATCGCTGTTCGCTAAAGGCGTCGATGATTACAGCACCAACATGAAAGGCGATGAGACCCAGATTGACGTAGCCGAACAACGGCACCAGCCAGACGGTCGTGAGTCAGTACGTAGCATTCGAAAGGTTTTTCGAATGCTCGAGCAATTTTTTGTATTCCGCGGTCAGATAGTACCGCTCTTGCATGAGTACCCGGTAACGCTCGGGGTCAGCCGCACTTCCGCCAGCACGATCCAATTCAGCAAGGGCAGACTGCTGGATTTTTAATTTCTGTTTCTGATCCTTAATTCTACGCTGTAAAGCGGCAATTTCACTTTTTTGTTTATCAGACTTAACTTTCAGCAGATCAACGTCAGACTCCAGATTGGAAAGATCACGCTCCATCTTGGCCACGCGCTGCTGTTCCAATGTTAACTCATAATCCCGCAACTGAGCCTCGCTTTCCAGCGTCTCTGATTCCTCCTTCAGGTCCTGATTAACAGTTTGCTGACGGTTTAATTCATCCTGGCGATCCCGAACACGAGCATCATAGGCTCCGGAGCTGAGACCGTGCAACCCTCCAAAAAAACCACCCTGCCTGGGATCATTGCTCACTGCGCAGGCGGTCAACACGACTGCCGCTACAATTGTAATCATGAGCTTTCTACACATAGCTATTTCCTCAACGTAGTCGATTCATTCAGTTTAGCCATTTCTACACTTTGGGCATCAAGCACGGCAATCTTCTCTTTAAGTGCGTTGACTTCCTGATTGAGTTTTTCCACCTTTGCCTGATCTTGCGACTTATTCATACGTTGCTGATCCTGATCAAGAGCTGCCAGTTCCTTGTTCATGCTGCTTTTGCGCTGCTCAGCTTCACTTATCCATTTTTTAATCTCATTTTGTTTGCTTTGCAGTGCGCTAACCCGAGCTTGACTTGTACTGGATTGGGCATTGAGGTCAGCGATTTGCTGATCCAAGGTCTGAATTTGAGTTGCTGTTTGCTTGTTAAATTCTTCCAGGTCGCTGTTGTATTTTACAAATACCTGTATCTCACCGTCCAGACGGTCCTCCTCGTTGACATATTGTTGTTTACGGCTCGCAACCGAACTTCCCACCGCATATCCTCCGGCTCCTCCCAACAACGCCCCTACTCCAGCTCCGACCAACATGCCATTGTTACCCCCCCAAACTTTGCCAATAACACCACCTAAAACGGCTCCAACGCCGACTCCAACGGCAGTCCCCTGTGCTTTAGTATAATTGGCATCATCACTGGTTGAGTTGGAACCGGGCGTGGTTCCTGAAGTAGCGCATCCTGAAAGCAGTACCAATGCAACACCCACAATTATTGGTTTTTGAAAAAAACATTTCACGATATCACATCCTCTTTTGTCGTTTGTTCCTTGTATCAATCAACGAAATTGCATCACTGGGTTTTAACTCGATGTTCAAGTTTTTTGATTCCGGAAAAAGGCGCTGGCTTTTTCCACCCGGTTCCTGCCGTTCCTCTTAGCC